>NZ_JBFPJH010000158.1:0-7962 GCF_040838255.1 Bacillus sp. C30
GCCATATATTGTGAAGTACATTATTTTAATTGGCTATAATATATTGGATTTTATTCATAACTTCATTATTTATTACGGAAGTGATGCTGAATTTGATGGCGGTAATATAGTAGAAGGATTTTTTATTTTATTTGCACCAATCTTTGTGAATAAAAGATATTTTTTGTTAGTAGCAGGGATACTTGTTGGAAAGTACGCTCTTATGGGAATCGTTATTCAATCCGCTATCGTTCTAATTCCAATGGCATTATGCAGCGTATTTGCTATTATATGTTGGATTATACTTTTAAGATTTCAGTCTTACGTTCGCAAACTTGAAATGATGGATAAAGAAATACAAAAGGTAGAAAAATTAGCGATGGTTGGAAAAATGGCAACAGTAATTGGCGATAAGATTAGAAGGCCGTTAGTGAAATTGAAAAAACTTGTGAATAAGCAAGCGAAAAAACATCCAGAAGATAAGGTTTATAGCGACATTATGAAACAGGAAGTAGATCGTATTAATATAATTGCTAACGAACTAAGTGGATTTGAGAACTCTAAATCGATAGAATCAGAAACTCATAACATAAAAGAAATCATCTCTTATGTTATCCGAGTTATGGAAAAGCCAGCATTAGAACAAGGGGTGAAAATACATGCTATTTATAGTAAAGATATACCTCCAATTACATGCGATGAAAAACGATTGAAACAAGTATTTTTTAATTTAATAAAAAATGCGATTGAAGCAATGTCAGTTGGCGGAACTATTACTGTGAAAGTTATTGTGGAAGATGTAATCATTGTTCAAGTTATAGATGAGGGATGCGGCATTCCAAAAGATAAAATTCCGAAGCTAAATGAAGCTTTTTACACAACGAAAGAAACTGGAACAGGCTTAGGATTAGTAGTTACGGAAAAAATTATTAAAGATCACCACGGTAAATTGAACTTTGAAAGCGAAGTTGGAGTTGGAACGACTGTTGAGATTATGTTGCCGATTTAATGATAGTGTAAGAGATAAATAGAAAACATCACTTAATCAAAAGTGATGTTTTTTTAATTTATCTTGCGTTAAGATCCAATTGGTTCAACCAATAATCAGTAGGGAAGGGATCCCCCTACTGATTAAAGCTTTTTCTATAGAGTACAGTTTAAATAGAGGTAATTAGAAAAATAGAGTATATAGCACTGTCAGTAATCCCAGGGCTAATATAAAGGCATAATGCGTCTCCTCTTGAAACTGGATTTCCAGTTGTTGTACTAGTCCAAATAACAGTGGCAGGTCCTGGTAAAGGGGTAGGGTCATACACTTGAACTAGCTGTGATCCAACGTCTGAAGGAGTAATAGTAAATGTGATTGTTCCAGTGATTTTAGCCGTAGTGGTAAAAGTAATAGTAGATATAACGTGATTAGAGGTAGGGGCGGAAAGGTTTGTTGGGACATTAGTGCAGATTTGAATTGTATAAACTTCTATAGGCAAATTATTTACATTTATAGATGCAGAAAAACCAGCTATATTTCCAAATCCAGCAATTACATAAGGAATAATATTGGAATCAACTGCTGGAGCACCTGCTATACGTTGAAACTCAGCGTTAGTTCCTTGGAAAAGGATGCTTTTTGCTGAACTGCTACCGGTGTGCCCAGTGATTCCGGTAGGTCCAGTAATACCAGTGGGTCCAATGCTGCCAGTAGGACCAGTAGCTCCGGTAGAACCAGTAGAACCGGTGGAACCAGTAGGCCCGGTGTTTCCGGTAGACCCAGTAGGACCAGTAGGTCCGGTAGACCCAGTAGGTCCGGTAGAACCAGTAGACCCAGTAGAACCGGTAGACCCAGTAGAACCGGTAGAGCCAGTAGACCCAGTAGGTCCGGTAGAACCAGTAGCTCCGATAGGTCCGGTAGACCCAGTAGAACCGGTAGAACCAGTAGCTCCGATAGGTCCGGTAGAACCGGTAGGTCCAGTAGACCCAGTAGAACCGGTAGGACCACCTTCTACCAATACGATATAATCTTGAGACACATTCGGAAATCCTTGAGGTGCATCTTTTTTTACAACATAGCCGCTACTCGTGTAAGTGACAACTTGTCCCGTTTTATAGTTAGGAGCGGCTGCTAGACTAAAAGCGGTAGTACTTTGCAAACCGGCCCCGGTAGGCCCGGCATTGCCAGTAGGTCCAGTAGCACCAGTAGGTCCAGTACTGCCGATAGAACCGCTGTTGCGTCTACCGTCACAACTAAAGCAATTGCGTTGGTACATATATTATCTCCTTTCTATATTTTTGAAAATATAGTTTTAAAAGTAGAACTACTATATATATATTGTAGATTCTATATTTTTGTGTGGTCGATCGTATTGTGTATATAGATTTTAAAAATAGGGGAGGTGTTATTAGTTTTATAACCACCAGGTCTCCTGCGGAATCAAAGTAACATCTACATCAAAAATTTCTTTAAACCAATCATACATCAATGTCTCTTTCACTAAATATTCAGAGGCAGAGTGTGACAAACCGATGAGTGACATATTTGTTTCTTTCGCATAATCCATAATGAGTGAGTATTTATGCCTACCATAATCATTGTCGATATGGCAATGGATTTCTCCTGTAATAAATGATTAAGTTATTGTTCTATTTCTTTTAAGGCTGGCATGTTTGGTAATCCTCCTTAAGATAGTTCTTACTTTGTTAGTTGTTTTTGTTTTTTTATGGAAAAATAAGAAGCGGATAGGAAACAAATAAAACCTAGAATCCAGCCAATAGAAGGAGAATAGGGAAGTATATGTTGTAATATCATTCCGCTAGAAATAAAAAAGCTACCTAATAGACATAAGAAAATGAGATATCGCTGTAGTTTGAACATCAGTGATACAACCTCCTTTATCACGCATTAACTGCCCGTAAAAGCCTGATTGGCGAGGGCTAATAATCAGGGGGGGATGGATACCTCCCTGATTAAAGTTTCACTTTATCACATATATTTTATAGTAGTCTTAATTTTCTGCATATAAGATTCAAGAAAAATGGTGGTACAATATATAAATGATACGAGAAGAGAGGATGTAGGTTAACACATGTACGTTACTGTAACAGAAGCAGCATATAAAAAGATTATGGATACGATTCCAAGTGAAACGAAATATATAAAGTTATTTTATGATAATGAAGGTTGCGGTTGTGTTATGAGCGGGATTATTGATTTAGTAGCCGTTTCAGAGAAAGATGAGCGCGATGTAGATATCGAATCAAGCGTACTAAACTTTATTGCAGATCGCACAAAGCTTGTATTTATGGATGATAAATTAACAGTTGATTGGCATGAAGTTGGAGGGACTTTCCAGCTGAAGAGCCCAAGCCAGTTTTATAATCCGAATATGAAGTTACATGTTCGAGTATAATGAAGAGAGAAGGAGTATATAATATGCTCCTTTTTCTTATGGATTTTTTCACATAATGAAATGTACATATAGTTGAATTTTCTGTATAATTCTCTTTGCGGAGGGGGTTGCGCATGAAAAGATGGGGAATTGAGTTATTAATTTTAAGTGTCGTTATTATTTGGGGGATTAACTATACGATTGCGAAATATGGACTTTTAGAATTTACAGCAATTGAGTTTACTGCAGTTCGAATGATGACAGCAGCACCACTACTGTTATTACTTACGTTCTTTATCGAAAAGTCACTTTATATGGAGCGAAAAGATATACCAAGATTAATCATCGTTAGCGTTGTAGGTATTGTACTGTATCAAACGTTATTTATGGAAACTGTAAAATACACATCCGCTACAAATGCTTCTTTACTCATATCTATTTCACCTATTTTTACAACTTTATTTGCGATTTTCTTGAAACAAGAAAAATTCTCTTCTCGAAAGTTAGTTGGTTCCATGATTGCCTTTATTGGTGCTACATTAGTTTTAGTAGCGGGGCATTCACTCGCTAGTTCTTTCTACGGAAATGGGATTGGACTTATTACATCAATATGTTGGGGACTTTATCCCGTTTTAGCAGGGCCGCTTATTAAAAAATACTCAGCATTACGTGTTACTGCATGGTCGACATTAGTTGGAGCGATTCCGCTTTTATTGTTAAGTGGTCCACATGTATTTGTCATGCCATTTCACATTACAAACGGAATGACACTATTTGCTTTACTATATTCTGTTTTCTTTGTAACAGTATTCGGTTTAGTTATGTGGTATGTTGGTGTTCAAAAAATTGGTGCGTCACATACGATGGTATATATGTATATTACGCCGCTTGTAGCTGTTTTATTTGCAGCTGTATGGGCAAATGAATATGTATCGTTTCAACAAATAATCGGTGGAATCATCATTTTCTTCGGTTTATGGTTTGTGAAATCAGAGAAAGTAGAAGCTAATTCTATCGTGCAAGAACCTATATCAAAATAGGAAAACAGATCACCTATGATCTGCTTTCCTATTTTTTTATTTTTGGTAAAAATACGAGGAATAAAATGGAAGTAATAAGTGGGATTAAATTAAGAAAAGGAATACGGAAGAGTGTAATTAGAATAATTCCTGGAAGAAGAACACCGAGGACAGCATAGAAAATACTATGTTTTTTCATGTACCAATATAATGAAAGTCCAATAAGTGCAGGAACAATGAGATGAATGAGAGCCATTAAAAAATAAATCATTAGACGCCCCCTTTATTTATGTGCTTATTACATCATATCCGTATGTTCATAGATTGATATCAATTTTTTCATAATTGGACGAAAATGTTTTGAAAAACGTCACATTTATGAGGAATTCTATATTAGAAATCTTGTATAATATTATTTCCTAAAAGCATTTAAAAAACATAAACATACTGTTTATGTTTTTTAAATTTGAGTGAAATGAATTTTAAGTAGCATGGACTCGAAAGAAATGAGTTATATAGCTTTGGTTGGATAGATAAAAACTATTGAAGGGGAGTACAATATGATTAGTATGTCATTAAGGTCGTTTAAAATTCAATCGTATTATCTACTAGGTATTCTGTTATTAGGCTGGATGTTAACACCGTTTTCAGCACATTTTCTAGGTGCTGGAATTGGACTTATTGTAAGCATGTATTGTGTTTGGATTTTAGGAAGGCGTATCGAAAAGCTTGGAGATAGTATAGTAAAGAAGACGAAAGCGCCGACGCTTGGTATGTTTAATCGCTTTGCAGCTGCAATTTTGGGTGCTATTATTATGTACGAAATTGAGCATCATATGGTAATGTGGGCATTTGCAGTAGGTATTCTGGGTGGTTATTTCTTAATCGTTATTAATTTAGGTTATTATAGTATGAAGGATGAAGAAGAATTAACAAAGGGTTAAAAGAGCTAAAAGAGCTAAAAGAGCTAAAAGAGCTAAAAGAGCCTCTTTTTAGATGGAATAGAGGATCCAGCGGTGGATAGAAGCGGTTAGGGCCTTTTTTTGTTTCCATGCGGTGTGAAACCAGAAGGATGTAGTGAGTGGGGGAATAGTTTATATGTTCGAAGCCGTGGTTTGTATGTTTGAAAATCCGAGTATATCAATTGAAAATTAGGTTTGGAACTTTTTTAGATGGAATAGAGGATCTGGCGGTGGATAGAAGCGGTCAGATCCTTTTTTAGTCCCATGCGGTGTGAAACCAGAAGGATGTAGTGAGTGGGAAAATAGTTTATATGTTCGAAGCCGTGATTTGTATAAATGAAAATCTGGTTACTTAAATTGAAAATTGGCTTACTCTGGAATAAGGGATCCGGCGGTGGATAGTACAACAGGAAGCGTAACTTTGTATAAAATATAGGTTTCCGCTTCCAATAAGTTAATATGAAATCACTTAGTAGTATGACTCTTAGGT
The DNA here is from genome assembly GCF_040838255.1 of Bacillus sp. C30. NCBI lineage: Bacteria > Bacillati > Bacillota > Bacilli > Caryophanales > Bacillaceae > Bacillus > Bacillus sp. C30. The sequence goes on from NZ_JBFPJH010000158.1 coordinate 5,834, forward strand.
TCTTTAAAAAAGTTGGATACAATACAACAAGCTATTCCGGTAATTAGAATAATGTATTTTATCGTTTCACTTGTATGCTCAAATAAATTAACGTTAAGCATCACAAGTCCCCAAAACATTTGAATCGCTCCATAACTGAATAAAATTTTTCATGGGCCTCACCCTTTCCTTTATATGTAAATTATATCATATCATAGGAAACTACAAACGAATGATTATAAAAAGAATTTTCTGTAAATTTATGGGTATTGGTATGCAATAGATGAAGAGATTAAAGTTTCACTTTATATAAGATATAGAAAGAAGCTTACGTTTTTAACGTAAGCTTCTTTTTTATGTAAGTGTGTGTAACCGTTAAGCCGCATTGGGTTTTGTCGGTGAGTACGCGGAACTTTACGGTTACACGACACTTATTCATATGAGTAAAAGGGTTATTCCAATAGAAAATTTGTAATTAAGCGATTGGACCGCCTAAGTTAATAATAGCTTCAGAAACGCTATCGAATTTTTTGAAGTTTTCTTTAAATTCGTTTGCAAGCTCAATTGCTTTCACTTTGTAAGCATCTTTATCAGCCCAAGTTTGTTCAGGCATTAATACTTCATCAGGTACACCTGGAACATGACGAGGTACTTCAAGGCCAAAGATGTCGTGTTTTGCAGTTTCAGCTTTAGCAAGTTCACCGCTTAGTGCTGCTTGAATCATTGCACGAGTGTAACCTAAGTTCATACGTTTACCAACGCCGTATTCGCCACCAGTCCAGCCAGTGTTTACTAAGAATACTTTCGCATCATGTTTCTCGATTTTTTCACCAAGCATTTCAGCATAACGAGATGCATCAAGCGGTAAGAACGGTGAACCGAAGCAAGTAGAGAATGTAGCTTGCGGAGATGTAACGCCGCGCTCTGTTCCTGCTAGCTTACTAGTGTAACCGCTTAAGAAATGGTACATAGCTTGCTCTTTTGATAACTTACTGATTGGAGGCAATACGCCAGATGCATCAGCAGTTAAGAAAATAATTGTATTTGGATGTCCTGCAACACTTGGCAGTACGATATTGTCAATCGCATGCATAGGGTATGCAGCACGTGTATTTTCTGTTAAAGTAGTATCGTTATAGTCAGCGATGCGTGTTTGACCATCAATGACAACGTTTTCTAAAACTGAACCAAATTTGATTGCATCGAAGATTTGTGGTTCTTTCTCATGAGAAAGGTTTACACATTTTGCATAGCAACCGCCTTCAATATTGAATACGCCGTTATCAGACCAACCGTGCTCATCGTCACCGATTAATTTACGGTTTGGATCAGCAGATAATGTTGTTTTGCCTGTTCCAGATAAACCGAAGAATAGTGCTACGTCGCCTTCTTCGCCTACGTTTGAAGAGCAGTGCATAGAAAGAATGTCTTGTTCAGGTAGTAAGAAGTTCATAATAGAGAAGATTGATTTTTTCATTTCTCCAGCGTATTCTGTACCACCGATTAGTACGATACGTTTTTCGAATGAAACCATAATGAATGCTTCAGAATTTGTACCGTCAATTGCTGGATCTGCTTTGAAGTTTGGTGCAGAAACAATTGTGAACTCTGATTCGTGAGTTGCTAATTCTTCTTCATTTGGACGAATAAATAATTGATGTACGAACAAATTATGCCATGCATATTCATTAACAACTTGAATTGGTAGGCGATAGTTGCGATCAGCGCCAGCAAATCCTTTGAAGATGAATAACTCTTCTTTTTCTTTTAAGTATTCTAAAACTTTTATATATAATTTATTAAAATGTTCTTCAGAGATCGGTTGGTTCACGGCTCCCCAAGCAATTTTGTCAGCAACCGATGCTTCCTTCACAATAAATTTATCCTTAGGAGAACGTCCTGTGTATTTTCCTGTTGAAGCAGAAACGGCACCAGTAGAAGTTAATTTCCCTTCGTTTCGCATTAATACTTTTTCCACTAATTGCGGAACACTTAATTGAATCTGTGCATTGCTTCCGTTCAATAATTCATGTAAACCAATTTGGACATTCACAGTACTCATATTTATATACCATCCTTTTCATTTAATGAAATATTTCTCGTAATCCCTATCAATAGTATAACACAATTATATAAATAATGTATACTAT
>NZ_JBFPJH010000159.1:0-7877 GCF_040838255.1 Bacillus sp. C30
CATAGGAATCATCCTTTTTACATAGATTATACCCTAGATTTTAGACAGGTTCTTACATTCACTGACTTCTTTCAACAGCAAAAATATTCAATGAAAAAAGGTAGCAAAGCGCTACCTTCGTTCAATATACTTATATCTCCAAATAGTTAATTTCTCAAATAGAAATATCATAATTAGGAAAGATTGCTACTTATAGAAATTACACTTCGCTACTGCTCCATTTGTTTCGCTAAAAAGCTTGCAGCTGTATTTACTGATTTATGCTCTACTTCACTTATAATAGCCTCTTTAGAGAAGATAACGACAGCTCCGATTGGATCTCCATTTGCAATAATCGAGCCAATTGTATAAGAGCTCACTTTTTCTGTTACTCCATCAATAATTGAAATTTCGCTTTCATCTGTCATAATTACAGACTTACGCTCTTCCATTGTCTTCTCAATTAAATCGCCAACACTTTTATTTAAGTATTCTTTTTTAGATGCGCCTGCTACTGCGATAATAGAATCACGATCGCATACAAGCACATTATGTCCTAAGCTATCGTATAAAGCTTCCGTATATTCCTTTGCAAAATTACCTAGTTCACTAATTGGAGAATATTTTTTCAAAATCACTTCTCCATCGCGATCAACAAATATTTCTAGTGGATCTCCCTCACGAATACGTAAAGTTCTACGAATTTCCTTCGGAATTACTACCCTGCCTAAATCATCAATTCGACGTACGATTCCAGTTGCTTTCATTCTAATGCTGCCTCACTTTCTACTGATGATCAAAGTGGTGAATTTACCTGTTCATGTAAAAATCACCAACTATTAAACATAGTATTTTACACATTAGTTCTTCTATGCACGTCGAATTGTATTTTTTATCTTATATTAGGCATTTATTACTTCTTTTTTTACATCTGGCAAGCCTTTTAATAAATTTTCAGCAATTGTTAACCATTTCGACGTCTCTAATCCATTCGTTTTCATCACAATTTTCAATTGTGACCCCTCCATACCAAGACCGATCATACGGCCAAAACTACTTCCTAGCATGAATAATTTTCCACCATCTATATTTTGGCTCGCTTGTTCAGAAAACAGGAATGTTACTTCAAATTTATTTTGCTTAATTAACTCAATTTGTTCTTTCATTGCCAACACTTTAATGTTTGCAATTTGTAATAAATAACCAACTTCTTGTGGATAATCACCAAATCTGTCGATCATCTCTTCCTGCAACTCTTCAATATCTTCAATTGCAGAAATACCTCTAAATTGTTTATACATCATAATTTTTTGTTTACTATCTGAAATGTACGCATCCGGTAAATATGCATCTACTTCTAAATCAATTTCAACATTAACGGTATTTTCAACTCCGTCTGTTCCTCTACGTTGCTCAATTGCATCTTTTAACATTTGAGAATATAGATCAAATCCGACAGAATCAATAAATCCATGTTGTTCTGCCCCTAACAAATTACCCGCACCACGAATTGATAAGTCTCTCATCGCAATTTTGAAACCAGATCCAAGCTCTGTAAACTCTTTAATTGCTTGCAGACGCCTCTCTGCAACTTCCGATAACACTTTATCACGTTTGTATGCAAAGTATGCATACGCGACGCGATTAGAACGCCCAACACGACCACGAAGCTGATACAACTGCGATAATCCCATACGATCTGCATCAAATACAATTAATGTATTTACATTCGGAATATCTACACCCGTCTCAATAATTGTTGTACTTACAAGAACATCATGCTGCCCTTCTAAAAACGATAGCATAACAGACTCTAATTCACCTTCATTCATTTTCCCATGTGCGTATGTTACACGAGCATCTGGAACTAACATCGAAATTTCATCTGCTTTTCTTTCAATATCCTCCACACGGTTATACAGGAAGTAAATTTGACCGCCTCTTGCTAACTCTCGCTCTATCGCTTCTCGCATTAACGCTGGATTATACTCTACTACATATGTTTGTACTGGGAAACGATTCTCTGGTGGTGTCTCAATAACAGATAAATCGCGCACACCAAGCATAGACATATGAAGTGTACGTGGAATCGGAGTTGCCGTTAATGTTAACACGTCAACATTTGCTTTCAATTGTTTAATTTTTTCTTTATGTGTAACGCCGAATCTTTGTTCTTCATCAATAATAAGAAGTCCTAAATCTTTATAAGTAACATCTTTAGATAAAATACGATGCGTTCCGATTACAATATCCACCGTTCCATCTTTTAAACCTTTAATCGTTTCATTTTGTTGTTTTCGTGTACGGAATCTACTTAGTAACCCTATATTAATCGGATAATCTTGAAAACGCTCTCGAATTGTTTCATAGTGTTGTTGTGCAAGGATTGTTGTTGGTACTAAAATCGCAACTTGTTTTTCATCCATAATTGCTTTAAATGCCGCACGAATAGCTACTTCAGTCTTTCCATATCCTACGTCACCACAAAGAAGCCTATCCATCGGACGTCCGCGTTCCATATCTTTCTTAATCTCTTCAATAGAACGTAATTGATCCTCTGTCTCTTGATATGGGAATAAAGATTCAAACTCTTGTTGCTCTGCCGTATCTGGTGTATATGCATAACCTTTCGAAGCTTCACGCTCGGCATATAATTTAATTAGGTCATCTGCAATGTCTTGTACAGATTTTTCAACTTTCGTTTTGACCTTCTTCCAATCATTTCCGCCTAATTTATAAACTTTTGGTTCCTTACCTTCAGACCCTACGTATTTTTGCACTTGATCAATTTGTTCAATTGGAACGTATAACTTATCATTACCTTGATATTTAATATTTAAATAATCTTTATGAACACCATTAATCTCTAATGTCTCAATACCTAAAAATTTACCTATACCATGATTTACATGAACTACATGGTCTCCAACTTTTAATTCCGAATAACTTTTAATACGTTCAGCGTTAGATAACTTTTGCTTACGTTGTGATTTTTTAACCTTCTTATGAAAAAGCTCCTTTTCAGTAATGACAACAAACTTTTGCATCGGCATTTCAAAGCCTGCATGTAAATCACCTACAGCAATTTGTAACCTTCCAGGCAATAAGATATCTGTCGCCTCTACAATGTCTGCATCAATATCATAATCACTTAAAATATGTTGTAGTTTTTTTACACGTTCATCATCTGTTCCAAGCACAACGGTCGTAAAATTACCTTCATTCCATCTATCAATTTCAGTTTTTAACAAATGCATCTGTCCGTGGAAATCTTGCATCGTTTTACATGTCACATTCACAATATTTTGAGGATGTGTGTGTGCTATATGGCGTAAGAATAACGTTAAATATACAAAACTTCTTTTTTTATTATGAAGAAACTCCTCAAACGAGTGGGAGAAAGATAAATCCTGAATAATTGTTCCTTCGCCAAGAAGTGAGATATACCATTCCGCTTCTTCTGTTTCAAGATGTGATGCAGTTTCTTGAATACGGGAAATCTCATCTAAAATCACAACACCATTTTCTGGTAAATAATCTATCAGACTAGCAGGTTCTTTATAGAAAATAGATAAATATTTAAACATTTGTTCTATACTTTGCCCGTTTTTCAACATTTCAAGTTCATGACTAACCGTCTCAAGCACAGTAGTCTTTAATTTATCATCGGAAAGCTTTTGCATCGTCTTAGTCAAACCTTCTTCAAGATGCTTAATTCCCGATTTCAATTCTTCCTGTGAAAATAAAAACTCTGTTGCCGGACCAAACCGAACACTTTCCCTTTTATCTTGAGAGCGCTGTTCTTCCACATCAAATAATCGAATAGAATCAACCTGTGTATCAAAGAATTCAATACGAAATGGTAATTCTTCAGTTAATGGGTAAATATCTAATATTCCCCCGCGCAAACTAAAATCTCCTGGAGCTTCTACCATCGACTTACGCTCATAACCAATATGATGTAAGGTATGCAAGAGTGCATCTAAATCAATCTCTTGCCCTAGATTGATTTCAATTTGCCTTTGCTTCCATAATTCTTTTATTGGTAAAAACCTACGCAGCCCTGCAACTGGCGCTACAATAATCCCATTCTCTCCTGCAGCTAAGCGATTTAACACTTCAATACGCTGTGCCTTCAATTCTGGACTTGCAACACCAACCTCCGATGCTATCAATTCATTTACCGGATATAGCCAAACATCTTTTTCACCAAGTAACGCCACTAAATCTTCATGTACTTTTTGTGCTTGGTATAAATTGTGCGTCACGATAAGTTGTGATTGCTTTGTCTTTTTATATAAAGCTGCCATTAATAATGAACGAGAGGATGTTGCCATACCCGATACAAGTTGTTCTTTCAACCCATCTTCTAGCCCATTAATAACCGATTGTATTTCTTCATTTTTATAAAATTGCTCTAATAAACCTATCATTTTCAAAACTCCTCTCAACATAAAGAGCAAGTTACTATATTTTATGCAAATATTTTGGAAAAAGAAAACAGAAAAATGCTTTGGACATGCCAAAGCGACAACATTTTATTGCAGAAATTTTTCATATTCATAATACTCAGGATAAGATGCGAGCGTTTCTTGACACGATTCACAAATCGTTTTTATATATATATTTCCATTCTCATGAAAATGAATCATATCCACTACTTCTTGCTCTGTTAGTTGAAACAAAACGTCGCTATATACTTTTTCTGCGATAATGGAGCCCACATTACTTCCACAATGTCTACAGTAATAATAACCTTCCATACTAGCCTCCTAAATATCCAATTGCTACTAGTATGGGATAAAACAAAATAAAATATTCCAGATTGTGCGCTTAACTATTAAAAGTATTCATGATTTGGAGAAAAGGTTTATTTAACCATTCCTCACATGCATCTGCTGCATTTTCAATGGATTGATTAACGCCAGATATTTCTTCAGATGTAAAACGTCCTAATACGTAATCCACTACTTTTATCCCATTTTTCGGACGATCGATTCCCATGCGGATACGTTGAAATTCTTGTGTTCCTAAATGTGAAATTGTTGATTTCACACCATTATGTCCACCCGCACTACCTTTCATGCGAAGGCGTAATTTACCTACAGGAATATCTAAATCATCGTACATAACAATGAAGTCCTCGACATCAATTTTATAATAATCCATGAGTGGACGGATACTTTCCCCAGATAAATTCATATATGTAAGTGGCTTTAGTAAGATTACTTTTTCCCCATTAACAAAACCTGCGCCAAATACCCCTTTAAACTTTTGTTCATTCAAAGAAATACTCCAACGTTTTGCAAGTTCATCGATTGCCATAAATCCAATATTATGCCTTGTTAATTCATATTCTCTACCTGGGTTCCCAAGTCCTACTATTAATTTCATTCTTGTACCACTACTTTCTTTTTTCGATACGAAAAGACGTAACCAAGCTTGGTTACGTCTCATTCTATCCAATTAATTGAATAATACACTTACAGATTCTTCTTCGTATACACGAATGATTGCTTCTCCGATTAATGGAGCAACTGAAAGTTCATGTACTTTATCAATTTTCTTCTCTTCTGGTAATACGATAGAGTTCGTTACAACTAACTCTTTAATATTCGAATTTTGAATACGCTCAATTGCTGGACCAGATAATACTGGGTGTGTACAGCAAGCATATACTTCAGAAGCACCGTTCTCAACAAGAGCGTTTGCCGCTAATGTAATTGTACCAGCTGTATCAATGATGTCATCAATTAAAATTGCTGTTTTGCCTTCGATGTTACCGATAATGTTCATTACCTCAGATACATTCGGACGAGGACGACGCTTATCAATAATAGCGATTGGCGCTTTTAGGCGATCCGCCATTTTTCTAGCACGCGTTACACCACCGTGATCAGGAGATACGATTACGATATCTTTAAGGCCTTTTGCTTCAAAGTAGTCTGAAAGAATCGGTACACCCATTAAGTGGTCGATCGGGATATCAAAGAATCCTTGAATTTGCGGAGCATGTAAATCTAGAGTGATTACACGAGTTGCACCTGCTGTTTCAAGCAAGTTTGCTACAAGTTTCGATGTAATTGGTTCACGAGAACGCGCTTTACGGTCTTGACGCGCATAACCATAGTAAGGAATAACAATATTAATTGTTTTTGCAGATGCACGTTTTAATGCATCAATCATAATAAGTAATTCCATGATATGTTCGTTTACTGGGAAGCTTGTAGATTGAATAATGAATACATCGCAACCACGGATACTTTCTTCAATGTTAATTTGAACTTCTCCATCACTAAAACGATCAACAGAACATTTTCCTAGTCCTACTCCAATATGCTTTGCGATTTGCTCAGCAAGTTCCTTATTAGAGTTTAAAGAGAATACTTTCAAATTAGAATTTAGATATTGAGTCGACATCTAGATTAACCCTCCACATTATGATTTTTTCTTATTCAGCAATTGATCAACATAGTCTTCTTTGTTAACTTGACGTGCACGTGCTACTGATAATGCTTTTGATGGAACATTCTCTGTTATTGTAGAGCCTGCTGCCACATAAGCACCATCTTCAACTGTTACAGGAGCAACAAGGTTTGAATTACATCCAATAAATACCCCGTTACCAATTACAGTTTTAAATTTATTCTTGCCGTCGTAGTTCACCGTAATTGAACCACAACCAAGATTCACGTCTTCTCCAACTTGTGCATCCCCGATATAACTTAAGTGTGAAGCTTTACTTCTATTACCAAAAACAGTTTTTTTGATTTCTACGAAGTTTCCAACGCGCACTTCATCTCCAATAACTGAATCTGGGCGAATGTGTGCAAATGGACCAACTGATACTTCTGTACCAAGTTTGCTGTCATGTACAGTAGATTGACGAATTACCGTACGATCTCCAATTTCACTATCGCGAATTACTGTATGCGGTCCAATTTCACAATCAGAACCAATTACAGTGTTCCCCTCAATAACCGTTCCTGGGTGAAGAACTGTATCACTACCAATAATTGCATCCGCAGAAATGTATGTGTTACTTGGATCAATAATTGTAACACCATTTACCATGTTCTTTCTGTTGATACGATTTTTCATAATAATTTCCGCTTGCGATAGAGCGACTCTGTCGTTAACACCTAACGTTTCATCGAAGTGCTCTGTTTGATAAGCTGATACAATATGACCTTCATTTTTTAAAATTTCAATAACGTCCGGAAGATAATATTCGCCCTGTACATTATCATTTGAAACTTTAGAAAGTGAAGCAAATAAAGCTTTATTATCAAAACAATACGTACCTGTATTGATTTCTTTAATAGCTAATTCTTTTTCATTTGCATCCTTATGCTCAACAATCTTTTCAACATGACCATTCTCATTACGAACGATACGGCCATATCCAGCAGGCTCTTCTATGTACGCTGTTAGTACCGTCGCCATTGCTCCCGCTTCTTCGTGTTGCTGAAGCAATGCTTCCATCGTTTCAGCAGTTATTAGAGGTGTATCACCACAAATAACTAAAGTTGTTCCCTCTTCATTTGCAAGTACACTTGCAGCTTGATCGACAGCATGAGCTGTACCAAGTTGTTCTGCTTGTAATGCAAACTCACTTACGTTTCCTAGCTGTTCTTGTACCTTTTCAGCACCATGTCCAACGACTGTTACAAGTTTCTGCAATCCTAATTGAGATACTTCATTGACTACATGTTGTACCATTGGTTTTCCACATACAGGATGCAGCACTTTGTATAGCTTGGACTTCATACGTGTGCCTTTACCTGCAGCTAGAATCACTGCAAATCTGTTTGACATATAGACCCTCCATCGCAACCTATTTATCCATTAACGATATTATCCTAAATCATCATATATTTCAAGAAACACATTATAAC
>NZ_JBFPJH010000160.1:0-7831 GCF_040838255.1 Bacillus sp. C30
ATCTAATATATTACAAAAACCATTAAATCAGTTAGCAAAACGAATAGGAAAAGTAATTCGAGCAGTTGAAAATAGAGTTAAAAATGAACGGGATGGTTTAGAAATTGTAGGAGTCGAAAAAGTAAAATGAAAAATACCTCATAGGATAGACAATGGAAAAGTCTATCCTATGAGGTATTTTTTGAGGAACATATAAAGGAATGAGAAACCGATAAATATTTATGAGAACAGCTCATGTAGTAACTATATGTTTTTGCATAAACAAAGGAAACAGGAGGGAGATATATACGGGATACGAGGTATTCCTATTATTTTCGGTATTGAGGCATCCCGTTGTACTTCATTACCCACCCTTTGGAGTATTCAAATTCTTTTCGCGGAATAGTCAGAATCTTACTTGTCTAGCGCGCCCATTTTGCTACTCGCTCTTAGATATTTTAATAAGTCTGATTTTTAGTTCTTACTATAACCTTATTTTCTATTTTACTCTTAGAACAAGAGGGGAAATTAAGTTTGGATGATTCAATTATAAAGTTTGTTCCTTCTATAGGTGCATATGCTGAACCTGTGACATTGAGACATTTAATTCATCATACTGGTGGACTAGTTGATTTTATGGAAATAGCTGAAGAAATGAATATTAAATTTACTGATAAATTAACCCCTGAAGAATCGCTAGAACACCTTAATAAGCATCAAATGGAAAGGTTCCCAGTAGGAACTAAATTTGAGTATAGCAATACAGGATATTTTCTATTATCGCAAGTAATAGAGAAGGTGAGTGGCAGGTGCCTGCGTGAATTTATGAAGGAGCGTATTTTTAACCCCTTAAATATGAAAGATACAACAATAGTGGACAGATTTCCAACTTCTATATCAATCGCTAGGGGGTACTTGAAGAATAAACAAGGAACATATGAAATCTATGAAAGCCCTTGGGAACATACAGGAGATGGCGGTGCTCATATAACTGTTGAAGATTTAGTAATATGGGGAGAGAATTTAACTGCAGGTACCGTTGGTGGAAAAGATTTAACGAAAAGGATGAGTGAAATTGGTCCGAAAATTTCTCCAACTGGGGAGACGATCATTGATGATGAAGAGTATGCTTTTGGATTGGAAATTGCAGATGGTTATAATTGCTAATATGTGGAACATTCAGGGAGATGGGTTGGTTATAGTTCACACTTCATACGGTTCCCAGAAGATGGATTATCTATTGCGGTATTAAGTAACTATGACGAATTTGACCCTCATAATTATGCTTATGAAATAGCGGAAATTGTTTTAGAAAGAGAAAAAAACAATAAGAAGTAGATTTTCTATAAAAGATGTGGGTAATCCTCATATATTGGTTGGAAGAGGTGTTTGAAAAGGTATTTATTGGGGGAAGGATTGATTTCTTAATTTAAAAAAGCATGACGATTCAATGTCCTGCTTTTTTATTTATTGCCATTTAGCTGTTCTATATTTACAAGAACAACATGGATTTGGAAGTATAGGACAGAACTCTGGTTTTGCAAATGGAATCATATTCATGGGATTTTTCCAGTGAATTTCTTTTCTAATAATGATGGCAAGTTGTTTAATATAGAAGCAAGTAATGGGGCTGAGGCACCTAAAGTTTTACTCAACTCAAAGATGAAACTTGACAAGTTAATTGGCATACTGTAAATTTGGTTAATGACTTAAATCATTAACTGCATAACGGTAGTGGTGTGATTCATGAAAATTAAAAAATATTTTTGTACACAAAGGTTACGGCGATGATTGAGAATGACGTTATATCTGGAGTATACAGTCTGAATGATTGGAGTATTACAACCACTTGGAATGTTAAAGTATTTGAAGAGCAATCATCTATAATTTGGTACTTGACAAGTAAATGGGTATATTGTAAGTTTGGTTAGTGATTTGAATCATTAACCATACAACGTTAAGAGAAGGAGGTCCCATGAGAACTCAGAATTCTCTACTTGTATAAGTTGCAGGGATGACTAGAATTACTAGTTTATTTGGAATATAGATTCCGAATGATTTAAACAAAAAAGCATTCTCAGAACTATAAATCACTCTTAGAGCGCCTACCTAAAATATGGAGCTTGACAAGTAAATGGGTATATTGTAAGTTTGGTTAGTGACTTAAGTCATTAACCATATAACGATAAAAGATCAAGTTCCATGAGAATTCAGAGTTTCGTACTTGCACAGGTTGCAGATATGGTTGGAAATAATATTTCATCTGATACATATAACCCGGATGATTTGATTATTTCAACTACTCAGATTTCTAAGTTTCTCTCAGTAAATCCAACTACATCGTTACAGGTTGTTAGGATTCTTACGGATTAAGGCTTGCTCTATAAAAAGCGTGGAATCGAAATGACAGTAACTGGTGAAGCCCAACAGATCATATTGGGCGAGCGAAGAAAGCACTGCTAGATACAATTAGAAAATTGATATATCACGAGAGTAAATAATTAAATTAATAATGGAGGAAAATGATGATTAAGTTATCCAATGTAACCAAAGATTATGGGAAAAATGAAGGATTACGGAATTTTTCCGTAACTTTAGATTCACCCGGTATTTACTGCTTGCTAGGTAAAAATGGGGCAGGTAAAACTACCTTTCTTAAATTAATTGCGGGTCATCATAATGCTAGTGCGGGTCAAGTCACAGTTAAGGGAAACCTTGTGAATATGATGCGAATGCCGGAGCAAGTATACTTCGTTCCTAGTGATGCAGAACATTTTAACATGCGTATAAAGGATCTATTTAAGACTGCAAATGAACTGCACAATCAGTTTGATCTTAATTTTGCGATTGGAATTGCGCGAAAATTCAAACTGGACTTAAATAAAAAATATGAACAGGCATCTTTTGGTATGAAGGTTATGGTCAATACAATTCTTGGAATGGCCAGTAACAAAGATGTGATTATTTTAGATGAACCGGTTTTAGGCTTTGATGCCATTACACGCAAAAAATTTTACGACTTATTACAAGAATGCAACGAAGAGAAACCAAAAATTATTATTGTTTCCACGCACTTGATAGATGAAATCTCTAGTGTTGCAGAAAAACTTCTTATCATTGATAAAGGGGAACTCAAATTATATGCCGATACAAATGATATTGATGAAATGGCTTATTCTGTAACAGGTCCGGTTGATGTCGTCGAACAGGTAACAAAAGGTCTAAATATTATTGGTAAAAAGAACGTGGGTGGATTTGTATCACAATACATTTTTGATAAGCCAATTGAGGATACAGACACAGTAATTATTTCACCATTGGGTCTACAAGATTTCTTCATTAGTCTTGTTGGAGAAGAATAAAGAGACCTTGTTTGTGAAAATATAAAACTAGGAGGAATCAAGATGAATGCACTTGCTGTAGCAAAGCTGAATTTTAAGAAAGTAAAATTATCGTACGTTATTTTTTTCGTAGCGATCGTCTTACAAATAATTAGTTACGTGATCAATGATTTAGTAGGAACATCTAATAAAGGGGGTTTTTCCTTAAGTTTTGGATTTTATTCTTATATCATAATTTTAATGAGCGCGATGCTCATTCCCGCTAAGAATTTCCGGAAGATTATGAATCTTAATGTAAAAAAGCTGGATTATATGAGAGGAATTCTTATAAATTATATTGGCTTTGCCCTCATTATTTCAATATTTACAGTGCTTTGCTATCTTTATTTAGATAAATTAATACCTGTAGGTGATAACGGATTTGTAGCCAACCCAATTGGTGTTTTTGGTTGGGATAATAATGGTGTTAGTATTGCCTTCATTCGTCAATTTGTATTTATGCTGATGGTAGGTTTAATTGTTCATACATTAACTACAATCCAGGGATCTTGGTACGGTTGGCTTACGGATATTATCATTGTAGCTGTTATTTGTATATTTACACCTATTGCTTCTCTTCGAAAAGTATTAGGTTTGATATTTGACACCCTAATTTTTACTCCAAACGCAGTTATTCAAATTATAAGTTGTCTTGGGGTATCTGCTATTGTCTATGTTTTATGTGCCTTGGTCGTAAGTCGTAAGAAGATTTAAATCACAATTAATACGTTATCAGTTACTAAAAGATTGGGATCATAAAGGTGAAATGAGTATTCATTGTTTTGCTGAGTGTAAGTAAATAGGGCAGGATTGCATACTGAGACTCGTATAGAATATAAAAATGCCTATCTTCACCATTATAGACCACTTCATACACGTTGAAATTATTAACTAAAGATTAGTGGAGGGATTATTATGTTTAAGTTTACTAAGCCTATTATAGCAAGTGCGATAGTGATTTCACTTGCAGCTTGTGGTACAACGCCTGAAAAGCCAGATGAGAGTTCACAAAAGCAAAATGTTACGCAAGGTACAAAAAGTTTTGATGAGAAAGATTTAAAAATGAAAAGTGCAGCCTACTTGGAGCAATTTCAGAAAAATGATTTCGATCAACTTTATAAAAATGTAACTCAGGAAATGACAAGTAAATTACCTAAGGAAGAGTTTGCTTCTAAATGGAAAGCTTTAATATCTCAATTAGGGCCTGCTCTAGATACAGAATCGGAAGTATTTAATTCGAAAGATAAAAATGGAAAAGTGTCTATTACCACAGTACATCGTAAAAATAATTTGCAAACCACTTTTGTTTATACAAAGGATGGCAAGGTAGCAGACGTTCAAACTGAAATGCAGCCACTTATAGTGAAACCAGAGAAAGGTGAAAAATGGGAAGAATCTTCGATTAAAGTTGGGTACAATGAAAAAAATTGAATGGGTTGTTAACTCTCCCGAAAGGAATAGAAAAACCACCGGTTGCAATTTTGCTTCAGGGGTCTGGTCCCAATAATATGGACTCTATCATTGGTACGGGTCTTAATCGTCCTTTTGCAGATAATGCACACGGTCTTGCAGAAAAGGGAATTGCTTCTATCCGTTATGACAAACGTTCTTATGCCTATCCGAATGATGTTTTCGATGTGGAAACAGAATATTTGAAAGATGCTAAAGAGGCAGTACGACTTGTTAAAGAAGATAAAAGAGTAGATAGTAATAAGATCTATCTAATTGGGCATAGCCAGGGTGGTTTACTGGGACCAAAGATTGCACAAGATAATCCAGAAATAAAAGGTTTTGTCTCAATGGCAGGTACCCTACGTCGTTTAGAGGATGTAGTGTTGACACAGACTACATTGCGAGTGGAACAAGATACAAAACTATCGGGCGAGCGTAAAAAAGAGGAAATGGAAAATACGAAAGAGTCAGTACAAAAAATAAAAAAACTCAACACCTCTGACAAAAAAGAAGTTTTACTTGGTTATCCAGCTAGTTACTGGAGTAGTTTGAATAAAATTAATGGAGCGAGCATTGCTAAAAATCTTGATATCCCGATGTTTATCATTCAAGGTACAACTGATTTTCATGTTTTAGAAAAAGTGGATTATAAACTGTGGCAGGAAACACTTGCGGGTAAAGACGATGTTAGTTTCAAGCTCTATCCAGGGCTGAGTCATTTGTTTATGCCAGGCGGTTCCGCAGATAAATTTGACGGAAGTATTTACAATAAACCAGCTCATGTAGATTCTCAAGTGATAGAGGATGTCTCAGGATGGGTTAACGCTCAACATTAATTCACTTAAAATGAGAGCAAAATATTACCCTTTTGTAAAGAAAAGTATAGATTCGGGCAAAATACAAACATTTTGGCTGAATTCCAAAAATAAAAATTAAATTATGTATTTATTTAGAAAGTGGTGTTTTAAATTATGAAAAAAGTTTTTAAAAAGGTCTTACCTGTCACTGTTGTTGTTGGTTCAGTACTAGTTTTTACTTCTGCATGTACAAATGATACTAGTTCTGATAAGCAAAATCATCCAATAAAATATGAGGAAAAGAGCTATTCAATAGAAGCAGATAAGATTTCCCAAATATCTCTGTCTGATATGGATCGTAGTGTTGATGTGGTAAAATCAAACGATAATGAGATTCATATTATGTATTTTGAAAATGATAAAGAATCATATGCAATAGATGTCTCAGGTGAAAAGAATTTAATAATGAAAGCCAATACTAATAAAGAATTGAAAGACTATGTTGGCCTTAATTCTGATAAAACACATAGAAATGTAAAGATATCGGTTCCACGCGGTATGGAAAGCGGTATTGAAATAAAAACATCTAAAGGAGATATTAATCTATCAGAAGTAAATATATCCGGTTCCGTTGAGGCAACAACTTCAAATGGGAAAATAAAAGCTTCAAATGTAAAAAGTGAAAAAAGCTTCAAAGTGGAAACCAAAAATGACGATATAAATCTATCAAATGTTGATGTAAAAGGTTCCATTGATGCATCGGTTTCAAATGGTAACCTAGATATAGAAAAAGTTGCGGTTGACGATGCATTAAAATTAAAATCAAAAAATGGCAGTATAAATGGAACTATTGTAGGATCGTATGATGTATTTAGTATCTCGAGCCATGTTTCTAAAGGTAAAAACAATCTACCAGAAAATAAAAGCGGTGGTGATAAAAAATTAGATGTCAGCGCTAATAATGGGGACATAAACCTGGAATTTGTTCGTTAATCTTAATATTATAAAACTTGAATTTTTAAAACTTCAAAGAAACCGACCTATTTTGATCAATTTTTTTCAAAATGGGTCGGTTTCTTTGATTATCACCTTTTTTTTGGTTTCTAAACCGCCGAGTGAAGCACATTACGGTCCTACATTGATGAGCGCCCACCTCTTGCAATATACCTACCAACTTGACAAGTTGATAGGTATATTGTAATATCGGTTAGTGACTCAAATCATTAACCATACAACGGTGGGGGAAGGAAGTGCTCATGAGAACTGAGAAACCCGTATTTGCACAGGTTGCAGAGATGATTGAAAATGACATTTTATCTGGTACATATAACCCGAATGACTTAATTATTTCAACCACTCAGATTTCAAAACTTCTCTCAGTAAACCCAACTACATCGGTGAAGGCCGTGAAGATTCTCGCAGATAAAGGTGTGCTTTATAAAAAGAGAGGGATTGGAATGGCAGTAACCAATGAGGCAAAGAAAATCATATTGGACGAGCGAAAAAAAGAGCTGTTAGATACGATTCGACAATCGATGAAAATTGGTATATCACGAGAGGAAATCATTAAATTAGTAATGGAGGAAAACGATGATTAAGTTATCCAATGTAACCAAATATTATGGAAAAAATGAAGGGTTACGGAATTTTTCCGTAACCTTAGATTCACCCGGTATTTACTGTTTGTTAGGTAAAAATGGGGCAGGAAAAACTACCTTTCTCAAATTAATTGCGGGTCATCATAATGCTAGTACTGGCAACATCACAGTGAACGGAAATCCCGTTGATATGCTGCATATGCCGGAGCAAGTTCATTTTGTTGCAAGTGATGCAGAACATTTTAACATGCGTATAAAGGATTTATTCAAGACGGCAAACGAATTAAATAGTCAGTTTGACATTGAGTTTGCAATGGAAATTGCGCGAAAATTCAAACTCGACTTAAGCAAAAAGTATGAACAGGCATCTTTTGGGATGAAGGTTATGGTCAATACAATCCTTGGAATGGCTAGTAATAAAGATGTGATTATTTTAGATGAACCCGTTTTAGGCTTTGATGCTATTACACGCAAAAATTTTTACGACTTATTACAGGAATGCAATGACCAAAAACCAAAAATCATTATTGTTTCCACACACCTGATAGATGAAATCTCCAGAGTTGCGGGAAAACTTCTTATCATTGATAAAGGGGAACTCAAATTATATGCCGATACAAATGAT
>NZ_JBFPJH010000161.1:0-7569 GCF_040838255.1 Bacillus sp. C30
CGATTATTGAGAACCAAGGGTATTTTCCACCCAACTTTGTTGTAGAAGATTATCAGAATGAAACTCCTAATTTGAATGTAATTGGTGGAGCGATCGTATCTGGTTCTTTCCAAGGGTTTGATCAAGAATATTTATTAAAGGCACTAAAACAGTTGGGTTCAACATTTTGTGGCGTAACACAATTACCTTTTACAGTGACGGATGAAGAAATACTAAATTTAAATGAAAATGGGGTAAAAGCATTACGCTTTAATATTAAAAGAGGTGGTTCAGAAGATTTATCGAAGCTGGATTACTTTGCTAGAAGAGTTCATGATTTAGTAGGATGGCATAGTGAGCTTTATATGGATGCAATAGAGTTGCCCGAAATTGCATCCACTATAGAAAAGTTACCAGCTATATCAATTGACCATTTAGGGTTATCAGAAGAAGGTTTACCACATTTATTAAAACTAGTTGATAAAGGGGTACATGTGAAAGCTACTGGTTTTGGTCGTGTCGAATTAGATGTTGAGAATGCCTTAAAGTCGATTTATGAAGTTAACCCAGATGCACTTATGTTTGGAACAGATTTACCATCTACAAGAGCAAAAAGACCTTTTGAGTATGGAGATATCAAATTGATTCAACAGCTATTTGATGAACAAGCTACCGATAAAATCCTGTATACGAATGCTTTCAAATGGTATTTTGGGTAGCGTCAGGGGCTACATTTGAATTAACTGTATCCATATTTAGTAAAGAGTTTAATCCAACTATAATGTATTTAGAATGGGGTATTAAATGTTTGTTTTTATTATATTAGACGTGATATTACCAATATTAATATTGATTCTAATTGGTGCAATCTTACAAAGAAAGTTCCAATTTAACTTAAAGCAGCTATCTACACTTATTACTTATTGCTTGATGCCAGCGGCTGTATTTGTGAATATATATGATATTAGTATAGAAACAGGTTTGTTGCTCCAGATAATATACTATTTAATACTTTACAGTCTGAGTGTGATGATAGTAAGTCATTTCATTTCAAAAACATTAAGGTTAGAAAAAGGAGAAAGTGCAGCTCTAAAAAATAGCATTTCGTTAATGAATTCCGGTAATTATGGATTACCAGTAAGTCAATTGATTTTCAGTCACAATCCAGTGGGGGTTTCCATTCAGATTTTCATTGTGATTTTCCAGAATCTTTTAACTTATTCATACGGGATATATAACTTACTATCAGCAACAAAAACAATCGGAAGTATTATTCAATCATTTCTAAGACTGCCTGTATTTCATGCACTCATATTAGGGGTTCTCTTTCAATCTTTTACAATTCAAATACCTAATTCTATCTTTCTACCTCTTAATCAGCTTGCGAATAGTTTTGTTGCAATAGCACTCATATTGCTAGGAGCGCAATTATCCAACATTAAGCTTAATTTTTTCCATCGAGTCATAACATGGGCTTTAATTGGAAGATTGTTGATGGGACCATTATTAGCACTTGCCATGATATACCTACTAAACATTGATGGTATTGTTGCACAATCATTATTTATTGCAAGTTCTTTTCCTACTTCAAGAAATACAGCAACTATTGCTATGGAGTATCAAATAGAGCCTGAACTACATGCACAAATCGTTTTATTTTCAACACTTTTCAGCATTATTACAGTAACTGTCGTTATTTATTTGTCATATATTTTGTTTTGAATATACGTGCAAAAACGGATAGACTTGAGGCGGTAAATGATGGACGGAAATCCCATCGATATGAGAAGAAAACAGTCTTTGATATATTGGGTGTCGTTTACAATTGTACCATGTCTGATAATCAAGCGGCTTAATTCAAAAAAGGAACCAAAACAAAAAGAACAAACGCTTCTAAAAAACGTTTGTCCAAAGGTAATTACTATTTTAGCTAAGAAATAGATTATTATTTGTGAGTACGAGAAAGCTTTTTTATAAGTTTAGGAAATATAGATGTTAGTTCCTGCTTCAAACGCTTTGTAAACGATGGATCCTTACCGGAAGTTGAAATCGTTACAATATATTCATCATTTCGGATGACACCAGGTGTGTGAAAGGATGATGCTGTGCCATCACTTACAACGTTAACCCATTGGAAATCATGTGCGGCTTGTTTGACCATCATATTGACATCATGTTGATTTGTAGCTGCATAAATAAGGTGAGCATCTTTAATATCATCATTACTAAAAGTTTTTTGCTTCCAAGTAATATAAGGAAGTTCCTTCATTTCCTCGCAAATCTCTGGGCTGATAACGGTGACAAAAGCGCCTGTATCTTTTAATCCAGACGCTTTCCGATATGCGATTTTACCACCACCAACTATAACAACTACTTTTTTATCTAAATTAAACATAAGAGGGCACATGTTATACATACACACATTCCTCCATTCGTTCTAATAATGTTAACTTCATATATGTATCAAACTGAAGACAGTTGCAAGTCGTGATGTGATCATATTTTTTTGTATGCAACTTAATTTTTTGAAGCAACAAACCGGTAAAGAGAAGGTACGGCATGACATATACATGGGACGCAGTCGATGTTATCGTCTTGAGCTCAGCAGTAAAAGAGGGCGCTCCTTTCGTTAAAAAGGAGCACGATACTGGCATACCGAGTTTTCGTTCGACCGCTGCTCCGATTTGTTGTAACTCATGTATCGGCTGTGGATCACTACTGCCTCGTCCTACGAGTAAAACGCTACTATCTTGCTTTGGCATAGTTTCACGTATTCTTTTCACTACAAGTTCAACCATATGTGGATGCGTACTAAAAGGTGGTACAACTGAAAATGTTATTTGAGGATATTTCTTTTGTAGTTGCTCTATTTCAAAAGGAATATCACGTTTATAGTGAGCTGCTGCAAATAATAAAACAGGTACAATCATTATTTCAGTTGCACCCTCTAGTATTGCTTCTGTAACTGCATCCGAAATGGTAGGTGTCGTTAGTTCTAGAAAAGCTATTTTTTGACTCCTTTCGTTACGTTCTTTCATAACAGATTGAATAAAGTGAATGAATTGTTCATTACCTTCTCGCAGGCGACTACCGTGTCCAACATATACAATTCCTTTCATCGTACCACCAAATCTTTCTTCATAATCATGTCTTGTAATTGCTCATCTACATTATGAAAACCAACTTTATTCGCATAGTGTAACGTTGGAATGTCGGTATACGAGAAGGGAAGAGTAAGAATATCGATAAAGCCAAGTCGTTTTATTTCTGCTAGAAACGTATCAATAGAAGCACGTCCTTCAAATACAATGCTATCCCATGAGAATTCAGAAAGCATACGAGAATGGACTTCATCAAAACGATGATCAATTGTATACTCATGAGTCATAATATAGGAGCCAGCACCAATTTTCTCTTGAATAAAAGCAATTCGAGTAATATTTCTGCTTAAATAAATAGTTGTACCGGAAGAGAACTCTGCTTGTTTACTTAGTAGCCCATATTGCATAAGTTTTTCTTGAGTGGCA
This sequence comes from Bacillus sp. C30, assembly GCF_040838255.1. Lineage (NCBI taxonomy): Bacteria > Bacillati > Bacillota > Bacilli > Caryophanales > Bacillaceae > Bacillus > Bacillus sp. C30. The sequence goes on from NZ_JBFPJH010000161.1 coordinate 3,507, forward strand.
ACGTTCATATACTGCAGTTTCGCCTGTAAGGAACGAATATCTTTCTGGTGTTTACTACATGATCGCATCAAGATTTCTACACTTTCATCTGAACAAAATACAAGGCGATCAACGTTAAAAATTTCATTGATTTGTTCAGATGTTAATGTGTATTCTTCCCTTTTGAAAGTTGGAATTTGATATGTTTCTGCACCGCATTCTTGTAACTTTTGCTTCATGAAATTGGTTTTATTTGTTGCGGATGCAAATAAAACTTTTTTACCATGCAATGGTTTACGTTCTTTCCAAGCGATTTGATCCCGTAAGGAAACGACATCACCAACAATTGTCATAGAAGGGTTAGAAATATTTTCGTTTTTGACGATAGGAACAATGGTTGAAAGTGTTCCTGTGACAACGCGTTGCTTTCCAGTTGTACCCCACTCAATGACTGCTACGGGTGTATTTTCTTGTTTTCCTGCTTGTAGTAAGTTTTCACAAATTGTAGGTAAGTTCTTTATACCCATGTAGTAGGCAATTGTGTCGCTATTGTGGGATGAATTATATTTTCCATGATCGGTTAAAGGACCTTTTGCATGCCCAGTTAGTAAAGTAACGCTATTACTGTAGTTGCGGTGGGTGAGGGGGATACCTGCATAGCTACTAGCGGCGATGCTAGATGTAATACCTGGTACAATTTCATATGGAATGTCCGCTGCCGTTAAAGTTTCTGCTTCTTCACCAACACGGCCAAAAATAGATGGATCTCCGCCCTTTAAGCGGACAACGATTTTTCCTTCTTTCGCAAATTGAAGGAGGTGGGCGTTAATCATTTCTTGACGCATAGTATGATTCTTTGGCATTTTACCGCAATAAATAAGTTCACAAGTTGGCTTTGTATAGCTAAGAAAGTTAGGGTTCAATAAGCGGTCATATAAGACAATATCTGCACGCTTTAAGCAATCTATCGCTTTTTTTGTAATAAGCCCCTCATCCCCTGGTCCTGCACCAACTAAATATACATATCCGTTCATAATCGCACCTCATCATTTTTTATTTAAAAGGAAGCCAGAGGAGGCTTCCTTTTGTAAATTACATGTTTATCCCGCTATTTGCCGGGCAGTAAGACCCCTACCTCAAAATTCAGCGAAAACAAAGTAGTTAGGTGGGGATCAACTGCCCGTAAAAGCCCGATTGGTGAGGGCTAATAATCAGCGGGGGATGAACCAATCCCCGCTGATTAAAGTTTCACTTTATATAAATGTCACCGTCAATAACTTCTACTTCGTACGTTTGGATACAGCCGTCATCAGGTTTTTGAACTTCACCTGTTAGTAATGAAATTTTCCAATCATGTAGTGGACAAAAGACGAATTCCCCAGATACAATTCCTTCCGCTAACGGTCCATTTTTATGAGGGCACCGATTTTCTACAGCTCGAATATCACCATTTGAAAGGCGGAATAGGGCGATAGACATGTCTTTCATTTGTACCTCTTTACCAATTTGAATAGGAAGGTCTTCCGCACGCATAACTTTTATTTTTTGTTTCGTTTGTATCATATAGATCACAGCTCCTTATTTCACAGTTTCTACTTCATACATCGCTTTTAAAGACTTCGTTTCTAGTGCTTGTCCCCAAGCTTCCGTATATGTGCTACGAGCTGTTTGGAAACGTTCATTTAGCGTAGTAATCATACTTGCATCTTGTAGTATTTCTTTTATGTGATCGAAGCCTAAACGTTCTGTCCAGTAGGCAGTACGCTCTCCGTAAATACCAGTTTCACGATAATACTGCATGTAAGCTGTAGCGATGCGAAGAACATCGTCTTCAGTAGGGACGATCATTACAAAATCAGCTTCACGTACTTCCGTACCACCATTTCCGCCGATATATAGTTGATATCCATTTTCGACACAAACAACGCCAAAATCTTTCGTCAGTACTTCCGCACAGTTACGTGGACAACCCGTTACACCCATTTTCATTTTATGAGGTGTATCTACCATTTCTAATGACTGTTCAAGGAGCATACCAAGTCCTAAAGAATCTTTCGTACCGAAACGACAGAAGCGAGAACCAACACATGATTTTACATTACGAAGCGATTTTGAGTACGCATATCCAGAAGTCATATTTAAGTCAGCCCATACGTTAGGTAAATCTTGTTTCTTAACACCATATAAGCCGATTCGGCTCGCACCTGTAATTTTCACAAGAGGAACGTCATATTTTTTTGCGACTTCAGCAATTTTCATTAAATCATCTGCGGTTGTAACGCCTCCATACATACGTGGAATAACAGAGAATGTACCATCATGCTGGATGTTACCATTCATTCTTTCATTAACGTAACGGGATGATTTATCATCTACATATTCTTCCGGAATCGCCATACGTAAATAGTAATTTAAAGCAGGACGACATTTCGAACAGCCGTCTTCATGTGCAAAACCGAGTACATTTCGTACTTCTTTTGGCGATTTTAAACCTTTCTCGTGAATGGCGGCTACGACTTCGTCACGTGATAAAGTTGTACATCCGCACATACCAGCAGACTGCGCAGAAGCATCAAAAGCATCTCCGAGTGTATGAGCTAGAACTTGTTCCACAAGCGGACGACATTTACCACAAGACCCTGCGGCTTTCGTGCATCCTTTAATTTCTTCAAAAGTAGTTAACTCTTGTTCTAAAATGGCATGAACGATTGTACCTTTCGTAACGCCATTACATCCACAAATTGTGTCATCCGCACTCATTGTAGCAACGTCAAGTTCACTTTCTTCACCAGCTTTGTGAAGAAGGGAAGCGGCTGTATATTCTTGTATATCTTCTTCTTTCTTTAACATGCTAAAGAGGCGTGTACCATCAGTTGCATCACCATATAAAACGATACCGACGACTTTATTGTCACGAATTAATACTTTTTTATAGGAACGTTTACATTCATCAAAGATTGAAATTGCTTTCGTTTGATCATCTTCATAAATTTGACCAGCAGAGAATAAATCACAACCTGCAACTTTTAACTGTGTACCGACGATGCTGCCCGTATATCCATTAGTTTGTAAATTCGTTATATGTTTTGCTAATATTGCGCCTTGTTCATAAAGAGGGGCAACAAGTCCATATGCGATACCGTCATGTTCTGCACATTCTCCAACTGCATAAATGGATTCATCATTTGTTAGCATATAGTCATTGACTACAATGCCGCGATTTACAAGTAAACTAGCATCTTTTGCTATTTGAGTATTTGGGCGTATTCCGACAGCCATTACGATTAAATTACAATCTACAACTTCACCATCTTCAAATTGAATGCCCTCAACATGGTCTGTACCAAGAATCTTTACAGTTTTCTTTTCCATTAGAAACTTCATGCCTTGCGCTTCTAAATCTTCACGCAATAGGGAAGCTGCTTTCATATCTAGTTGTTGCTCCATTAAGCTAGGCATTAAATGAACAACATGTACGTCCATTCCTAAGTCAATAAGACCTCTTGCGGCTTCTAAACCGAGTAATCCACCACCAATGACAACGGCCTTTTTCTTTTCTTTAGCGGTATCCATCATAAATTGTGTATCTTCAATTGTTCGAAATCCTGTTACACCAGGAAGGGTGGAACCTTCAACTGGTAAAATAAAAGCACTAGAACCTGTTGCGATAATGAGTTTGTCGTATGTAAGAGTACGATTTTTTTCTGTGACAATGACCTTTTCCTCGCGGTTAATACTTTGAACTCTCTCGTTTGTATATAAAGTTATTTCGTTTTCTTCGTACCAACTATATTCATTCATAATGATATCTTGCATATTTGTTTTGCCTTGTAGAACATGAGAGAGCATAATGCGATTGTAGTTTGGATGTGGTTCATCTCCAAAAATAGTAATCTCATATGAATCACTATCATGTTTTAATATTTCTTCCATACAGCGTATGCCAGCCATACCATTCCCGATCATAACTAAACGTTTTTTCATATTCATTTCCCTTTCTATGTGAAAAGTTGAACAAAGAATTATATTTCCATTATAGAAAATTAAAAAAGGGGGAGATGTGATATTTATCACATTTTTATAA
>NZ_JBFPJH010000162.1:0-7538 GCF_040838255.1 Bacillus sp. C30
GTTGAAAGCATCGGGAATGCTAGTATAATAACAGGGAGAGCGTATTGGAAAGGGAAGAATATAATATGCAAAAAATTAAAATTGTAACAGATTCAACGGCAGATTTATCAAAAGATATAATTGAGAAGTATGATATTCATGTTTTACCATTATCTATTTCTGTAAATGGACAAACATACTTAGATCGTGTAGATTTGCAACCGGATGAATTTATTGAAGAAATGATTAAATCAGAAGAATTACCAAAAACATCACAACCGGCTATGGGTACATTTGTAGAAATGTATGACAAGCTAGGCGAAGATGGAAGTGAAGTACTTTCCATTCATATGACAGGTGGAATGAGCGGTACTGTCGCAACAGCGAATAGCGCTGCATCAATGACAGATACAAAAGTAACAGTTGTTGATTCTCAATTTATTACACATGCTTTAGCATATCAAGTAATTGAAGCGGCAAAAATGGCAAAAGAAGAATGCTCACTAGAAGATATTTTAAAACGTATTGATGAAGTAAGAAAGAATACTCGTTTATATGTTGTCGTAGATACATTAGAAAACTTAGTAAAAGGTGGACGCATCGGTAAAGGTAAGGCACTTATTGGTTCTTTACTTAATATTAAACCAATTGCAAGTTTAGAAGGCGGCGTATATAATCCGGTAACGAAAGTACGTAGCCAAGGGCAGATTGTAAAAACGTTGGCTAAACTATTCGAGGAAGATACTGCTGGAAAAGTGGTGAAAGCTGTTGCGATTCCACATGCTAAAGCAATTCCTTTAGCAGAAAGTGTAAAAGCTGCTGTTGAAAAAGTGAATGGATTCACTCAATCAGAGATTTTCTATACAACACCAGTTATCAGTACTCATACAGGACCAGGAGCAATTGGTTTTATGTATTTAGCAGAGTAATAAAAAAGCTACTTGAAATGAATTTTCAAGTAGCTTTTTTATTATTTCAGGACAGAAAATAAGAAATGAGAAGGGCAATACAGGCGCTACCGCTAATTATATAGCGAGTCTGTAAATAATCTTTCATGGAAAACACCCTTTTCAATTTTTTAAAGTATATGATAAATTACTCGCAAAAATTAGTACTATTATACATGAGAAGTTTCTGTGATTTTTACTGGTTCTTTAACTGGGACAATAGGGCTATAAGTGAAAGTTTGACCTAAAAAGAGAACATGTAGCTGTTCCCACGGTAGCATTCGTAAATTCCAGTTATTTCGTAGTCGTGTTACTGCTTCCCTTGGTGTTTCATCTGCTAAAGCAAAAGTACCGTAGTGCATGGGAATGAAATGTGTAGCTTTTATATCTAGATAGGCTTGCACAGCTTCTTCTGGTGAAACGTGAGACACTTTCATAAACCATTCTGGTTCATAGGCACCAATTGGCATAAGTGCAATATCGATTGAAAAATGTTTGCCGATCTCTTTAAATCCTTGGAAATAACCACTATCACCACAAAAATAAATGGTTTCTGAAGAAGTCATATTATCAATGATCCACCCTCCCCAGTGAGAGGTGTTCATATCAAATAATGTTCTTCTCGTCCAGTGCTGGGCAGGTACGAAGTGAAAAGAGACTTCATCAATTGTTGTACTTTCCCACCAGTTGTATTCTTCAACATTGGTGAATTTTTTACGAGTAAATAATTTTTTTAGCCCAATAGGAACAAGGTATAAGGCATCATCATTTAGTTGACGAAGAGATGAAAAGTCTAAATGATCGTAATGACCGTGTGAAATAAGAACGATATCGATTTTAGGTAGTTCTTTTATAGTGAGCCCTGGCTCAGTAAGTCGTGGAACTAACTTTAATTTATTTGCCCATACTGGATCTGTTAAAATATTTAAGCCGTTCGTTTGAATGAGAAAAGTTGAATGACCAATCCATGTGACAGTCGTTTTTTCAAAGTTATTTAGTAGAAATTTACTTTGTTTAACAGGTGATTGTTCTACTAGAAAAGAAAAGTCTTTTTTGTTTTGCTTTCTTTCTTTACGCCAACGTAAGAAGGAGCGAATTGATTTTTTTGTACTTGCATTATCCATATTTTCATAGCGCTTTGCCATGAACATCACCTCATTTAAAATCGTTGTAGTTGTATTGTACCGAAATGTTGTTAAGGAATACAGTGTTTAACATGGATTAATGTTTAAGTAATTGTAAAAAAATAGGGGGATTTATTTGCAAATTTAACAATGAACTTCGTTTCGCAAATAATGGTTAGAGAAATAATAGTAGTAAAATATATTTTGTCTAGTAATTCGCTTGAAATAAAGAAGTAACATACGTAAATTCGTACGATTTCGTGAACAAATGATGTAAACAATTTTCTCATAGTGTTTACTTTTGGTATGATATACATAACTTACATAAATTAAGGATAGAGAAGAGAGGTTTAATAATGAAGCGTTATCAAAAGTTAATTGGTCTTATGGTTGTATTTTGTCTCTTTGTACTTGCAGGTTGTGGCAGTTCAGGGTCAAAATTACGTAAACCGTTAAACTGGGATTTAGAAACTTTCCAATTTACAAATCAAGAAGGAAATCCGTTTGGTACAAAAGATTTAAAAGGGAAAGTTTGGGTAGCTGATTTCATGTTTACAAGCTGTCAAACGGTTTGTCCGCCAATGACTGCTAATATGGCGAAATTACAGAAAATGGCTAAGGAAGAGAAATTAGACGTTCAGTTTGTTTCGTTTAGTGTAGACCCTGAACTTGATAAACCAGAAAATTTGAAAGCATTCATTCAAAAGTTTACAGAGGATACAAGTAATTGGAACTTGTTAACAGGTTATTCACTGGAGGATATTACAAAGTTTTCAAAAGATAACTTCCAATCGCTTGTAGATAAACCAGAGAATGGGCAAGTAATACACGGTACATCATTTTTCTTAGTCGATCAAAATGGAAAAGTAATGAAAAAATATAGCGGCATTAGCAATACGCCATACGAAGATATTATACGTGATATGAAGCGATTAGCTGATTAAAAAGAAGGGTGCTAAGCACCCTTCTTTTATTAGTATTCAGTCTATGGATAATATGTCATGCTGTTGTGGTAATTTCGGTGCGCGAATTTCTAATACACCGTTTTGATAAGAAGCTTTCGTTGCTTTTTTATTAATTAAATATGGTAACTTAATAATTCGTGACGCTTCTGAAATGGAACGTTCCCGGCGATAATAGTTATGAGATGTCTGTTCTTCTTCCGTCTCTTCAAGTATATCTTCTTTTACAGAGACTTTTAAGTATTCGCTTTGTATTTCAATTTGAATTTGTTCTTTTTGTATACCTGGTAGTTCGGCTGTAACGACGAGTTCGTCACCAACTTCGTATAAATCTACTGGGAATGTTAATAAACGGTTTCCTTTTTGGAAAAAATGATTTAAATCAGCAATTACGCCACGAAGAGGTGTTTGTTCGAAAAAATCATCAATTTGTTTTAAATAATTACGAACCGGTGGGCGAGAAGAATCTTTTTTTTCTTCACTCATGGTATTACCTCCTAGAAATCAATTTGCAATATCATATGACAAAAGCGGAGAAAGGTGAGTGCCTAGTTTTCATGTTTTCATAAAAAAATGTTAAAAATGTGAAATGGAGTGAGTTTTTTATAGTTTTTGGTCGCCATATTCAGTTGATTATGCTAGTATAAATAGGGTTGATATAGTAGTATTGAGACAGAATGAAAACTGAAAGAGGGTAAGAAGTATGTGTGGTTTTGTAGGATGTTTATGTGAAAACCCTAGAGAGTTTTCAGAAACAGAAAAACATCAATTTGAAAATATGAACACGATGATTTTCCACCGCGGTCCAGATGACGAAGGATATTTTCGTGATGAACATGTACAATTTGGCTTCCGCCGTTTAAGTATCATTGACTTAGAGGCAGGACATCAGCCGCTAACTTATGAAAATGATCGATATGTAATTATTTTTAATGGTGAAATTTACAATTATGTAGAACTACGTGAAATGTTACTTGAAAAAGGTGCAACTTTTGCTACACAATCTGATACAGAAGTTATCATTGCATTGTATGCACATATGAAAGAAAAATGTGTAGACTACCTTCGTGGTATGTTCGCATTTATGATTTGGGATCGTGAAGAAAAGACACTTTTCGGTGCACGTGACCACTTCGGTATTAAGCCTTTATACATCGCACAACAAGGTGATACTACATTCTTCGCATCTGAGAAGAAAAGTATTATGCATGTAATGGAAGACAAAGGGGTAAACCCAAAGTCACTACAACACTACTTTACGTACCAATATGGTCCAGAGCCAGAAACATTAACAATTGATGTTAACAAAATTGAGCCTGGTCATTACTTCGTAAAAGAAATCGGTAAAGAGATGGAAATCCATCGCTACTGGAATCCTTATTTCAACGCTTCAAGCGCAACGAAAGAGGAGCATATCCAAGCAATTCGTGATGTATTATACGATTCTGTAAAAGTACATATGCGTAGTGATGTACCAGTAGGTTCTTTCTTATCTGGTGGTATCGATTCATCTATTATTGCTTCTATCGCAAGAGAAATGAATCCAAATCTATTAACATTCTCTATTGGTTTCGAACAACGTGGTTTCAGTGAAGTTGATGTTGCGAAAGAAACTGCTGAGAAATTAGGAGTTAAAAACCATAACGTATTCATTACAGCGCAAGAATTTATGGATGAGTTCCCGAAAATCATTTGGCATATGGATGATCCTTTAGCGGATCCAGCAGCTGTACCATTGTATTTCGTTGCGAAAGAAGCGCGTAAACATGTAACGGTTGTTCTTTCTGGTGAAGGTGCAGACGAGCTATTTGGTGGATATAACATTTATCGTGAGCCAAACTCTTTAAAAATGTTCTCTTACATTCCTAGCCCAGGAAAGAGTGTTCTAAAGGCATTAAGTGGTGCTCTTAAAGAAGGGTTTAAAGGAAAAAGCTTCTTAGAGCGTGGATGTACGCCAATCGAAGAGCGTTACTATGGAAATGCGAAAATCTTCCGTGAAGAAGAGAAAGCTGAATTAATGAAGTATTACGATGAAAGTGTTAACTATATGGATATCACGAAACCATTGTATAACGAAATTAAAGATTATGATGATGTAAGTAAAATGCAGTACATTGATATGTTCACATGGTTACGCGGCGATATTTTATTAAAAGCTGATAAAATGACGATGGCAAATTCATTAGAACTTCGTGTACCGTTCTTAGATAAAGAAGTATTTGACGTTGCATCTAAAATTCCGACAGAATTTAAAATTGCAAACGGAACAACGAAAGCTATATTACGTGAAGCTGCTCGTGGAATTGTTCCGGATCACGTGTTAGATCGTAAAAAGCTTGGATTCCCAGTACCAATTCGTCACTGGTTAAAAGATGAAATGCACGATTGGGCTGTAAATATTATTAAAGAAAGCAAAACTGAGCATTTAATCGAAAAACAGTATGTATTAAACTTACTGGAAGCACATTGTGCAGATAAAGGCGATTATAGCCGTAAAATTTGGACTGTACTTGCGTTTATGGTATGGCATCAAATTTATGTTGAGCATAAATACGATACGAATAAGTTCCACGAAGAAACAAAGCGTGCGTATAGCTTAGTTTAATAAAAAACCTTAAGGTCGCATTCGATCTTAAGGTTTTTTTCATAAATTGCATTTATTATTGATACAATAATAGTAAAAGGATGGACAACATATGATTACGTTTGAGAAAGTAAATACAGAAAATGAAAGCGCTGTAAAAGAAATGTTTCACTCACACAGCTTAGATGAGAAAAAGGTTCAGTATTGTGTAAAGGTTGATGATACATATATTGGTGTAATAGATTATAGCGTTCAAGAAGAGAGTGCTATTTTGTCACAGTTAATTATTCATTTTGATTATCAAGGTTATGGATACGGGACAAATACGTATTTTACATTTGAAGAAATGATGAAACAGAGAAATGTGAAAGAAATAAAAGTATTGCAAGAAATGTTTACGGAACAAGCTAAATCTTTCATAGAGGGATCTGGTTTTATTGAGGAAAATGGAATATATGTAAAGAAAATATAGTGAATATTGATTAGGTGATGATATGAATATAAGGTAGGTGGACGTATGACGATAACTTCTGGTCTTGTATTAGTTGGAGGTTGTTTTATAGTAGCAGAACTATGCCAGACTTTTATTCGGAAAAGAATGTATAAGAAGAGAAGACCATATGAATTACAATATATTCCCGTATTTTTAATTTTGTTTTGTATGCTATTTGTATTGCAAAACATAACGTATTTCCCACCTCTTTTGAACATCTTTTTGAAGTTTGGGTTGCTATATAGCGGCGGTGGGATATTTCTTTTATTTCTTTTATTTTGCATACGTTACATCCATTATCAATCGTATATATTCATTTTAAATTGGCTAAAGCAAAGCGATAGAAACCGCCTTACATAAGGGTTTTTTTTTATTTGTACTTGTAACGGAACTTGTACAATTAACATAAAATAGGACGAGTAGAAATGAAAGCTTATTACAATAAAGAAAGGAACGAAAAAGATATATGAAACTTGTTATAGACGCAGGGCATGGTGGATATGATTCTGGTGCTGTTGGTAATGGGTTAGTGGAAAAAGAGTTAACACTTCAAATTGCTAGACGTGTGCGAGATATTTTATCTGCAAATTATCCAATCAATATTAAAATGACACGTGATAGTGATGTGTTTATCTCTTTATCAGAACGTGCTAATATTGCTAATTCATTTGGTGCAGATTATTTTATCTCATTTCACATTAATAGTGGCGGTGGAACTGGATTTGAAAGTTATATTTACAACGCGCTATCTAATAGTAGTTCCGCATATGAAAAGCAACAAAAAATGCATGCAGCAGTCAATCCTGTATTAACAAAATACGGTCTTCGTGACCGAGGAGCCAAAAAAGCAAATTATGCGGTACTAAGAGAGACTGCAATGGATGCAATTTTAACAGAGACTGCCTTTATTGATACAACGTTTGATGCTAATTTATTGAAAAATCCACAATTTATCGAAGATCTAAGCCAAGCGTATGCAAACGGAATAGCAGCTATTTTTGGAGTAGCTCCAAATCCGAATCCTCCAAATCCACAACCTCCAAACCCACAGCCAACACCACAAACGAAGGGGATTGCCTATATACTTGGGAAAAATGTGAATTTAAGAAGTGGCCCATCAACGTCTTCTTCAGTTATTCGTCAACTAAACGCCCCAGAATCGTATGTCGTATATCAGGAAAGTAACGGATGGTTAGACTTAGGAAATGGACAATGGGTGTATAATGACCCTTCGTACATTAATTTTGTAAAGACGAGCAATAGTGATGGAAGTCCAATTGGTGTCGCTTATATAAAAGGAACGAATGTGAACTTAAGAAGTGGTCCATCAACATCTTCTTCAGTTATTCGTAAATTAAATAATCCTGAATCGTATTTAGTGTATATTAATCAAAACGGTTGGTTGAACCTTGGTGGAAATCAATGGGTGTATAATGATCCATCATATAT
>NZ_JBFPJH010000163.1:0-7397 GCF_040838255.1 Bacillus sp. C30
GCCTCATACTCCCGGCGAAACGCTTGATTATGACTCATATTGTCCCACTTATCAATCGCTTTCTGCAACGTTTCATCTTGTTCCATCGCAATCGCCTCCAGTGTGTCTGTTAGATTTTGATCTTCATTTGCCGCTAATAAGAGTAACCAACGTACCAATGAATCATGCCACGGATTCACCTGTGCACCTCTCCACTGTGCAATAATCTTCGGCATTTCAATATAATGAATTTCTATATCTTCACTGATACGGAGTTCTTTTTCCACATCCCATAGGATACCTGTCGTTTGAAAGTGTTCCTGGTTCGGATACAGAATAAAATCTAGTACATTAATCGTAATTGATTTTTGCAACTCACTATACGGCATTCCTTCCTGCATTTGTGATGCATATAGTTTCGACCAATAATACAAGGAACGCTTTTGGATATCGTGTTTATTTGCAAGTTGAATTTCTATGTTTACAAGTTCACCTGTCCCAAGCGTTGCCCGTACATCCATAATCGACAACTTATCCTCTTTATATTCCTTATGTAGATGTGGATCTTCTAATGATACGCTCGTAATCGGAGAAAGCAACGATTTCTGTAAAACTTCGTTCAGAAATCTCATCAGAATCTCTTCATTCCCTTTGGTTCCAAATAATTGTTTAAAGGCAAAATCGACACGTAAATTCACTCGGTTCTTCATTTGCACACTCCCTTGTCCATCATTGATAGCTTCATCATACCAAAAGAAGATAGCGCAAACGAGACAAAATAACATCTAAAAACCATTCCTTTTATTTACTTGGTATACAGAACCAAAAGTAAGGTTATATTATTATAGAACTTCCTGTTCAATCCTTTAAGTAGCATGTTTTCTTTTTGGATAGTTTTTTTCACAGCAAAAAGGACGAGCGGAAACTCGTCTTTTTTTTGTGTAAAAAACATTAGACCTAAAGGTGTCTAACTTAAAGGAACGTTCTTAATTGTTAAAATAAACATTTAGGAACGTATTTTCCCATCATTTCTTACTAGCCCTAAACGTCTACCTTTAGGAACCGTCTTGCACTCTCTGTTTTCATTCGTTGTGTTCGTTTGTTTTGTGAAAAACTTCATACCACACAAAAATAGAGCACCTACAAATGATTAGATGCTCTACGAAATACAACACTCTTTTAAACCTCTTAACATAACCTATTTCTTTTTTCTCTTCCCTTCTCTTCCTTTTCCATACCTATATAATTAACTATCAACAATATAAATACCAATATAGTAAAAATCAGACTTACCCACTGTACTATTTGATTATCTGGGAAAATTTTAGGTAAAAATATTAGTGGAACCACAAAAAACATAAACCATAACAACATATACAACTTAACGCGCATAATGATTCCCCCCTAATCTACAGCGCAATGGCTGCTATAGTTTTTGTAATCCATCACGCGGCTATGTCATTAACACCTATATAAAACAACCCCTCATAAATAGCATCTTCTACTGCTCCTATAGAATGATCAATGAAAGCTAATAACAACTACTTTTCATTTTGCTTCAAATCCAGAAATACTATTTTTTCTACCTTTAAGTAATTGCAATTGTTCTTGATTTATTTTCAGAAGGCGCTTTCTAATTCACATCTTACATTTTCAAGGAGAGTAAAATAAATGTTAAAAAAATTACTTTTTTGGTTTATAAAACCAATTTAACTTCTAGATTCCTTATAACACCGCATTTTTCACTTATTTGTCCCTAGACAAAGGACAATAACAAAGCAAAGTGGATGCCATTTTTCAGTGAATAGCCGCAGTAGATTTCTAATAAAAATGAAAAAAGGGTTTTAACACCAAAAACAGAATATAATATATATCTTACTCTCTTTGCATTTGGTGTAGATATAAAAAATAGGCGATTTTATTCGCCTATTTTTTTATTGTATTCATCATTATTGGTATAACAAACCAACCAATAGAAAATATTAAGAATGGAAGAAGAACAGACGATAATATTTACGCATGGAATCCCTTTTTGGACCGTCACTACCTGCCTATAAAATATGCCAAATACGTTTGTTCTTCCTCCACTTTGTTTTTGTATTTCTCTACGAAGGATGAAAAATGCAAATTTATATTCCACAGTTTCCATCATACATTGCATTTGCATTTTTCATCCTTTTACCTAATAATGATTTTCCTTTTAAAATTAATAACATAATACGGTATGTGATATTTTAATATCCATTCACCACTGTCATAGAACCTCACCTTGTTAACTACATATAAATTTTCCTATTTTTGCATAAGAAAAAGAGCATCCTTTGGCGTGGATGCTCTAAAAGAAGTTAAATTAGTGCATGAGTAAATTAGGACAATCGGGGTTGTCCATACTTTGCTATATGCATGTCTTCTCCATGTGTGCAAACGAAAGAGAGCACTACCTTTCCTCAGTTAAGTGCTCTCTGATAAGGATTATGAATAAACATATAAAAACCTTCTACACCTTAGTATGTCGGTTCAATTAAAACTACACCTAAAATACTCTTCAAATAGGTTTATTATGTAATTTCTATACACCAAAGAAAAAAACGCCACAAAAGTGACGATACTAACTTAGAAAACATTATTGGATGACCGATAGAGAACTACAAATCTTCTCTTCGCCATATAAATACATATATAGGAATTTCACCATTTATGAGATTCCTACTGCATCGTAGGAAGATTTTACTGCGTTTACTTCTGGTGACTGATCTCCATATAAATCACTTGCAGCTTTGATTAGCAACCTACGTGCTTCCTTAAAATCAGTCCTTGATGTAAAATACATTGTATTTGCACGATAATAAATAGTTCCCATCTTATCTTTTCCAATTCCCGTTACGTTAACACCATTATGGTTACCACCGTTTGCTAATAAATAAGCGGCTTTATTTATAATACCACTATTCGTATGGACACCACCATTATCTCCGGTTCCCATGTATCGTTTCGAATAATGATCGGGATCACCATACTTGGTTGGATTACTCATCGATCGCATGGCTTGATTTCTAGATACATATATATCTTTTCCGATATCCCAATCTGTATCTTTATTGTTAGCCTGTTTAATCAGTACACCAAATATGTCAGAAATAGATTCATTTAATGCTCCTGACTCGTTTCGATAGATTAAATCAGAAGTTGAACTTGTGACAGCGTGTGTTAACTCATGCCCGACAACATCTAAGCCACCTGAAAAAGCTGTAAATGTATATCCATCACCATCGCCATACACCATTCGTGAGCCATTCCAAAAAGCATTGTTATAATTTTTCCCATAATGAACAGTTGAATGTATGGTTGCCCCACCATTATTATAGGAATTTCGATTAAATACCCTTTTATAATAATCGTATGTGACCCCAGCATAATAATGAGCATCTACTGCAGCTGCATCATATGGACGATTAAATACGTTTGTTGTATTGGACCATACTGTTCCTGGAATTGTAAGATTATTTTTCGCGTCATATGTGTAAATCATCATACCACGTGTATTGTCTTGTAAATAATACTGATTTCCTAAAAAGGTGGTAGGAAATGACTTTGTATCCCCCCAGATCCCTTTTCCTGTTCCGGTTGTATTTGTTCCCGCAATTGGTGCTTTATTATCAGTAGTAGATTCTGTGTATATTGTGTTATATTTATCTAAAATCTGTCCACTTTGTATATCGATAAAATAATAGTAATTTCCAGGATGTGGGTCGAGGAAGTTTAAGTGCACCACATATACCTGTGAGATCTTTTGATTCTGTAGATACATATATAATGTCGCCGAAGGATTTTCTTCATATTTTGGTTGTAATCCAAGGTCTTTTTGAGCAACTTCAATGGCCTGTTGTTTATCTATTTGATGATTTAATTGCAGTGTTTGAGATTGAGATAAGTTCGGCGCGATGTCACCAGAAAACATTTTCAGGACGCCTTGTTTATTAATATGAGCAATTTGAGTATATCCCCATACGGGTACGCCTTTATAGCGCTGTTGCAATCGAACGATTGTAGATTCGGTTACAGGATCCTTTGTAATTTGTGTTATATCAAATGAATCTTCCGCTTTTTCCCCTCCTAATGGATATGCTTTTTGCTGTGTGTTGATATAGCTGAAAATAATAGATTCTGGATTTTGTTCCGAAGCCGGTGTTGGGAAAATCTCAGGGTTATTAATTTTTTCTGCATGTACGGTATTTACAGTACCTATAATTAAACTGGAAACAAGTATAATCATCAGGTTGCATACACGTTTCATTGTACTCCTCCCTTTCTAAAAAGACAGTTTGGATATGTCAAACTAAAACTATCTAAGTCTTATTATCCTCATATGACTTCCTTATACTAAATTAGTTACGTTTTATTCATATATAATGAAGAATAGATTCTAGTTCCTTTTTTTTATGCTTCTGATGCCACAGCAGATTTTGAAAAAAATCGAAGGATAAGGAAGACATATGTGCCTTTGCTACCCAAACTAGGGCCCTTTTAAAAATTATGCTAGGGCATTTGTATGAGTTTTTGATCAATAAATGTAAATCTATCTCTGATAACTAGGACACTAAATGAAGGATTTTATTAATCAAACCTACAAGTGATTAAGGATTTTATTAATAAAATCTAAAATTGCCTGTACGATGTCCATCAAGATCACCTCCTTTCAGTCCAGTATTTCTCATTTCTAGATCTTAGTTTTTTTAAAAAATCATGGATATCGATAGTGTTTTTATCCTCAGTATGCGACCACTGTTGAGGTTTTCTCAACACATTCATTTAATAAATATTAAAAATAACTGTATCACTAATGAGTGTTTCAAATATCTAATCCGTACAAAAAATACAATCTGAATGACGATAATGAGTACAGTAGTACGCGTTAAAAGCAAATGCTTACAACATATAAATCAATTCTAATTTTTTTACATTGTATGGATTACATGAATTAATGTTACTCATTTATTTCTAAAATGTTGAAAAAAAAAACAACACTTTTACAATCCATATAAAAAGAGAACATCTTATAGATGCTCTCTTTTTATGTGCCGTAATCCGTTTAGACTATGAAATTTATCCATGCTTACCGCCACTTCTCACTGATACAAGTATAACATGCCAATATCAAGAGCAATGTGGCACGATTGTGGCATAACTGTGGCATCTTTTCATTTGACTGCTTATTCTTCTAATATGATCATAGCTATAATCTAACACTCCAGCTATTTGTCTTAAATTTAATCCCTGCACATCTCTTAAATACATAATCTGCTTTTCAATCCCCTTCATACCTTGCACGGCGTGTTTTGCTTCCTCCATCAGTAACCGCTTTTCCGTAATCTCTTCTTTTAGACATACTGCTTTCTCCATGATGCGATCGTGACGCCCTGCAATTTCATCTAATGTCAATGGGACTTGTCCACCTGTTACACGCTCTTTACTATAATCCGTAACTCCATTGAACTTTGGAGCATTCATATGCATGTTCTTTATCAGGTATTTGTGTTCTACTTTCAGATCCTTTAATTCAATCTCCAGTAACTCAATTTCTTCCCTTAAGTTTTGATAGATCCCTGCCATGTAGCCCCTCCTCATCAATTACCGTAACTTTTACTGTAATTCACGCATCTTCATTTGCCTCTTTAATACACTTAAACTACAATCAATCATTAATGAAATTTGATATAACGAATAACCTTCCTGTTTCAGTCCTACTACTTTAGGGATCAATTCCTCCCAATCCCTGTATACCTTTGGTTTTGTCTTTATTCTATTTCTCGACTCACTTGGGGATAACTCCGTACCTAATTGTTTCAACTCTTCCCCTACTTCACAATGAGAAATACAAGTTTTTAACGGTTTCATGCGTGATTCGCACGACATACAATATTGATCTTGTAAATCTAAAATACGTATTCTTTTTTCTCGTGAGTTCATTTTTTCATCCTCTCCATTTTTGTTCTCATGCGGTACTCTCACGGCATTTTGAAAAGTCCACGCTTTTTCAATTCCTTATATAGATTACTCACATGACATCCTACCTCTTTTGCAATATTTGGGTATTCTACTCCCTGCTTAAATAGAACGGCTGCTTTTTCACACTTTTCGTCCCACCTCTCTTCTAGCGGTTTTACTTATTTTGCTTGTTTTGCTTGTTTTTTACATTTACGTACTCTCATTTTTTCTACATCTCCTGGTATATCATTTTCATTTTTGCACAGGCTATAAACACCTGCATTGGTTACCTTTCTCGTATTTCTTTTTAAGACCCCATCACTCGGGGTCTTTTTTTACCGTATATTCCCACACACTTATTTTACTTGCATACACGGTATCTCGCCACCACTCACTTGCAGTAACTTTTCATCCCATTTCTCGATCTTCTTGCTTTCTACAATTTCAGAAGACAGCGATTGTTTTACCACCTCATTCGCTAACCTTTTATGCCCCTGATCCAGTTGAATCCTATTATCTATTACTGGAAGTAATCCTTGCTCATCAATGAATTGTAAGTAATCAACTGGAACTCGTTCCGTCTGATCTACTAAGTATCCATACATATCGAAGTCTGTTCTTGGTATCGACTTCTTACCTTTTGGTTGTTGCGACATTCTTACATAAGATTGGATAAATGATAGTGGTACTGCAAATACTGAACTGTCCTTACTGAATTTAATAAGGAAGAAGCAAATTGCCCCCATCTTTTCTGCTTTCTCCAGGTAATCCAATTGGTGCTGCGCTATATTATTTAAATCAAACCTATTTATCTCATTTGTAGATTTTGCTTCAAACGCTAAAGCTCGTCCTTTGTACACGCCATCATAGTCTACTGTACTTTTAGCTTCATAGAATCCATTCAGTACACGGCAACCTTTACTCTTTAACACTTTTACAGAAGTCGGACGCTTGTTTATAAGCGCCATTCCCTCTCTTTGATACATTTCATTCGATAAATTGATAAGCTTTTCAAAATGCATTCCACGGTTTCCTTGTCCCATTTTCCTTCCTCCTTGATTAAAACTCAATATTCCGTCAATAATGTATAATGGCTTTATGCCAAAACTCATTATAATGAATTTCCTTAACCTGAGCAGTTAGCTTTCGCTAACTGTCTCTTTTTTTGTTCGAGGAACCATCTAATAATCCGGACATATGGTATATAAAATTTACTTATTAAGAAAAAGCTGACTACACTAGTTTTTCCGAAAAAATATTGAGGTTTGTATATGGATTTCGACATCTCTTTTTGGTTTCATTAACCATTTATCGAAGATAAACATATACTATTGAAATTGTAGGTATACACTGGTTCGTGAGCTCTTTACAGTGAGAGCTCTTTTTTGTTTATAAACACACCACATTCCTTTGAAGTTCGGATTTGGTATTAC
>NZ_JBFPJH010000164.1:0-7338 GCF_040838255.1 Bacillus sp. C30
TTGCTTATTGGCAGGCGTGGCGATTTTATTAAAAAGATTCTAGACAGGTTCTAAAAGTATATCATCTACTTTCCCTCTAATTACAAGGTTTTCTTGATCTACTTCAGGTGATAATTTCGGTGCAGTGCGATCGACGAACACAGCTCCTGTCTGTTTCGTTTCTCCACCAGAGTTAGAAGCAACAGCTTCGATTTGGTATAAGCCATCAGGTAGAGGAGATCCGTCAGTTTTCGTACCATTCCATTTGAAAGATTTATAACCAGGTGTTTCGTTTTTACCTTGATGTATCATGCCTTGATATGTTACACGGTCTTTCGTAATTAAATTAGCGTGAAATGTTACATCCTCCACTGGTGTAACTAAATAGTAATTGATCAGGTTGTCATCTAGTATTCCATCATTATTTGGACTAAAAGTAGAATTAACGATTTCAAGACCATCAATACGTTTGTATTCTTTCGGATCAATGCTAAACGTAAATGGAATACGCATTTCTTCAGTCTTCCCTTGCTCTTTCACATATAGATTTCCCGTATATACACCTTGTGGTAAGGAGCTATCTACAGTAATAGTAAAAGGCTTTTCGATGTTACTATTAGGTTTCACACTAATAGAAGAAGAGAAAGAAGTCTGGACTTTTGTTTTTGTATCTAGTAATTCAATGCGAGTTGAAAAGTTTTTCTTTTTGTTAGAAAGATTTTGTAATGTAATATTTTGTGTTAACTTCACTTTGCCGCTATTAGGTTTAATAAGACCGAAACTTACATTGTTAGGTTTCACTAATGCATCTGTTTGGGCTGCTTTTGGAATGTTAATTAAACCAGATCCTTGTGCCATGACAGGATATGTATTTTCATTGACATCCTTTAATGTTTTTGCAGTGTTGGCAAGAGCTGCTTTCAATTGTTCTGTCGTCCAATCAGGATGCATTTGACGCAGCAGGGCAACGGCTCCCGCCACTTGTGGCGCAGCCATACTTGTTCCGTTGTGAGATTCATAGCCACCTCTTGGGACTGTACTAGTAATTTGTACTCCAGGTGCAACAATATCAGGCTTTATTAGCCAACTACCTTGTGATGGTCCTCTTGAACTAAAGTTACCAATAAGTTCTGTTTGCTTTGGTTGTCCAATTTTTATATTTTTCTTTCGTTTTGTAATTAAAGTTTTTAACTCTTCGCCATTTGTATTTGATAGTTGCATAACTGGAAGAGCTACATCTTCACGTGCAAAATATTCGGGCATAAGATTAATTTCTTTTTCGTTAGAAATTAGTAGCACGCCAAGAGCGCCAGCTTGTTTCGCTTGTTCTGCTTTTACTAACGTGCTTGAAGTTCCTTGTAAAACAAGGGCGAACTTACCTTTCACATCTTGTTTAGCGTAATCACTTGAATTACCGTAGCCAACATATACAAGCTGAGCATCGTTGCCTACTTGGAAATCTGATTTTGATAACGGTAATCCTTGGTAAGATTTGTTGGAACCAGCTACTTGGAATGTTGGAAATGGAATAGAAACAGTAGATGCACCAACAGAGATGACACTACTTGCGTTACCAGGAGCGTCAACAGACCAAGGTTTTGGTCCATCATTTCCATTTGAGACGACTGCAGTAACACCAAGTTTTGCTGCGCGTTCTAACGTCATTGTTACAGGTTGATCAGGTACATTCAAATCTTGACCAAGAGATAGATTTAAAACATCGGCACCATCTTGAATAGCTCGCTCAATACCTTGAATAATATCATCGGTCGTACCGGTACCACCATCATTCATGACACGGTAAGCGAGTATAGAAGCATTCGGAGCAATCCCCTTTATTTTTCCGTTACCAGCAATAATTCCAGCAACATGGGTACCGTGGACATTTCCATCCATCGGATCATTATCTTCATCGACTGTATCATAGCCACCGATATAATTTGTTTGTAAATCAGGATGGGTATAGTCGACACCTGAATCGATAATAGCGACTTTCATCCCTTTTCCATCAAGGGGTTTGCCAGTCGGATCTTTTAAATTCCAAGCTTCAGGTGCACCAACTGTAGGGCCTCCAACGTTTGGTGTTTCTTGATCTGCTAGGCTTTTTGACGTTTCATGTAATTTATATGTTAAGTTCGGATAAATTGCTTTTACTTCAGGTAAAGAAGCTAGAGCGGCAATTTGATCCCCTGGGATAGAAATAGAAAATCCAGAAAATAACGTACTATACGTTTCTTTTATGGTTGCTTTCGGTGCTTTTTCTTTTATTTTCTTTGTTGTATCCTCTTGTGCTTTTTTTAGTTGTGCATGGTATGATTGCACATTGCTATTTTGTAGGTCCGGAGCATGTTGAATGTTACTTTGTGAAGCGAGTGAAGCATGTTGCAATTCTACAATAACTGAAATTTCTTTTGATGTTTTTGTTTCAACATTTTGCGCGATTTTGTTTTCTCCCCATTGTTCAATATTTGCTTTTAACTGTGGGCTAAATTGCTTCTCTTTTTGCAGTGATTCAGCATGGGCGCCATCAAAAAATATATTAGCCTATATTGAAGGAAGCGGGAGAGTTGCTTTAGAGAATAAGCATTTAAAAATAAAAGAATTGCCGGCTCTCCAGCAAAATACATTTACTCCAAAAGGCTATGTTGATTGGGATTTCACATGGAAGAACGAGAATGTAATTATCGTTTCAAGGGCAAAGGAAGCAGAGCTATCGATCCCTCTAGAAAAAAGACCACTACCATCTTTATATGAAATAAATAGTACAACAGATGAACAACATCAAATTACAAAGCCATCCAATAGCCAAGGCGATTATAACCCTATTTTTAGTAAGAAAAGCAACCAATTAATGTGGCTCCGTTCAAATCGTAAGAAAGCTGATGTATGGCTTGCTCATAACGATGGAAAACATGAGAAGAAGTGGATTGAAAATATAGATGTACCAGAGTGGTATTATGAGAAATGGAATTGGGAAGATGTCGTTTCGGTTAAAGACGAGTAAAAAAACCTGCCTGAAATATAATTTTCAGGTAGGTTTTTCAATGTTATTTATGTGTTTTATTTGGCTTTTTTTTCGCAGGGTTTCCGTTCCCTTGGCGCTTTCTATTTTGTTCATCTTTTGCTTGTTTTTCATGTAATGTATCTAAAAAGTCATTTGAGTTACTCATTTTTATATCTCTCCTTTTTTCATTGCGTCCTAGTTACTATAACCATTTAGGAGGATAATCATGAGATAAAAGTTAAGCGCTTAGTTTTCTTCGGTAGTATAAGTAAAATAGTCCATACGTAATGAATAACATAAGTAAAACTTGTAACTCTACATTTTCTTTTAAAATAGTTGCGACAGAAGATGGTAAGTAAGGTGATGTATCGCTCGTTCCTAAACCTAACCATTTGTTTAAGAGGTTAATGATACAAAATATGAAAACACCAGACCAGCTTGCGATAATTGCTTTTTGTTTAATTTTTGTTTCACGCTCATCATCTGTAATCCAAGGATTAGCAGTTTTATCACTAGTAAAAAAGCCATTTATGTATCCCCATATGATCATTCCCATAAAGACGATAATCCATTTCATATTTGTAATCCTCCTCTTCTTGTAAAAAGTATTTTACATATATAATTGTAATATTTTTCAAACGTTGGTGTCAAACACTTTTTACATTCTACTTTTTAAAATAGCAGGAGTAAAGAAAAAAATAGGGAAGAAATATGTGAGACCATTTTCTAGTGAGAGGAAGAGGAGAATGAAACTTATTTTTGTTCGGCATGGTGAAGGTGAACATACGAAAGATTTACCATTAAGTTTACAAGCAGTGAATCCGCCATTGACGGGCGTGGGAAAGAAGCAGGCTGAATTGCTTCAGTGCGATGTACCATTACAAGAAAAGGATATATTAATCGCTAGTCCTACACTTCGAACTTTACAAACTGCGACAATATGGAGTGCGGAAGTTGCTTGTCAAAAAATTGTTCACCCATATATATCCCCGCGTATTTTTCCTTATCGGGAATCCTCCAAAACATTACCGTGCGATCAATTGTTAGATCGAAAGATAATACAAAATTTATTTCCACATTTTTCATTAGAAGAAAGTAGAAATGAATTGTTATGGAATGAGGGAGTCAATATCATCTCGGAGATGGAATTTCAGCAAATAGTAGATGAATTTCTGCACTGGTGCTATCAGTTAAAAGCAGAAAAAATTTGTATCGTTGCACACGATGGAACAATTACAGCGTATAGGCAATATTTACAGAAAGTCGCTTTAACTAGAGCTGATTTTTTGAAAGAAACGGGTATATATGAAATGGACTTATAGGAGAGGAAATTTGTAATGGAAGAGTTAGGAGAAGATGTGTACGACTTAAATGAGCCGAGAGTATACTTTAGCGTAGCGGAAATTAAGTAATATGCAAAATTGCATATTACACATATTGTAAATGGTTGGTATAAGTTTGGGGAGTTGAAACTAGTAGAATCCTTTTTACATAGTGGTGTAAAATCATATGTTGGATTGATAGATTATGTAGATGGAAATGTAGCACTTATGTTTACAATACGCCTATTTTACGGGTTTATTAACCATGACAGAACGTTAGAAGAAGTTGTTCGAGAAGCGAGATTAACCGATGAGGAGACATGTACATTTCGAGTATATAAACAATATGAAACGGATTTATTCTATATTCGAATGAATGCGTTTCATATTTAACTCACAGTTTTTTTACATTTTCTTCAATGAAAATGATTATCACCTGTGGTATGATATGTTCAAGTTTTTACAGGTAATAAAAGTTACTATATAAACGTTAGTATTTAATGTTTTTTATGTATGTCACAAATTATTCACGATTAACGTTTTAAAAGTAAGTAACTAATGTTATTATGTTATCTGTAACTGGCTTAATTACAACTTTAGGAGGAAGATATGATTATTCAATTTTTAAGAGAAAACAAAGCAGTTTCTTTTGTATTAGCGATAATTCGAGTGTATCTTGGTTACACATGGGTAATGGCTGGAATCGGTAAACTACAAGGGAAAGGCTTCGATGCAACTGGTTATTTACAAGGTGCAATTGAAAAATCTAAAGGAGCACAACCAGCTGTTCAATCTTGGTGGGCATCATTCTTACAAGATTTTGCAATTCCAAACGTTGATTTATTTAATACACTTGTGACGTGGGGAGAAATTTTAGTCGGAATTGGTTTAATTGTAGGCTGTTTAACAAAAACAGCGGTCTTTTTCGGTCTTGTAATGAACTTTCCCTATATGTTTAGTGGGTCAATTGGTGTAAACCCTGAAATGGTTATCTTATCCATGTTCGTTCTTGTTTCTGGTATGAATGCTGGAAAACTTGGAATTGATGGCTTAGTTATTCCAAAAGTACTAGGATCAAAAATTCAAAAACGCCAAAAGCAAGCTGCTTAATATATGAAAACGGGTATCTCAAAATGAGATACCCGTTTATTTTTCAGCACTTATAGGATTTTTCTCGAAGAAATCTTTTACATACCCTACAAATTCTTGTGGCTCTTGACGAAATGGAGCATGATAACCTTTTTCAATAATATGGAAAGTGCTATTTTTTAAGAATTGATGATAAGTTTCTCCTTCTTTCCAAGAAACGCTATTATCATTTCTTCCCCATATAATTAAAGTTGGTTGCTTGATTTCAGTTGCATTGATTTTAAGACGCCTAGGCCATAATTTCATTTTATTATAATGCTCTTCATCATTACGCTTGAATTTAACTTTGCTCTCATCATAATCTGCAATAGAAGAAACGGCACTTAAATCAGTCGACAACTTTGGTTTTGGTGAACCTTGTTTATTAACGAACGTATGAGGGCCGCCTGTAGCATCAGTTAAAATAAGGTGGGTAACCGCTTCAGGGTATAAATATGTTAAATTAAGAGAAATTTCTCCGCCCATAGAATGTCCCAGTATTGCGAATGAGTCATACCCTAGTTTTTTCATTAACTTATAATACAAATTTGCATGAGTTGGGAAAGAATAATAAAAATCCATCGGTTTAGAGGAACGTCCGAATCCTAAAGCATCAACAGAAATAATCGTATGATCTTTTGCTAAATCTGAGTAAACCTTTTGAAAACCATCGGATGATCCTCCAAATCCATGGATCATAAGTAAAGGTGGTTTTTCATCACCAATCTTTTTAAAGTAAATCGTTTGACCATCTATCTCTACCATTTTTTCCTCGGTAGCCAGTTTCGCTGTAATTGTATTTTTAACTTGTTTTACTTGTTCTACTGGCTTTTCTGCTGCACTACATCCTACTAATAGTGTAAGAGTAAGACAACCTACCATAAAATAGCTAAATCGCTTCAATTAGGTGTCCCCTTTCTAACATAACGCTGCATCTATTATATTACGATTTCCAGGAAGTTGATTACCATTCTTTATCATAAGAGGTGAAAGGAGCGTTTCATGGAAATTTGCTGTTTGAAGAAATTGGCGGAATATGAATTGTGAGTGCGGAACATCAATGCGTATCGTCCCATTCCACGATTTATAAATCATTTTTAATAACTGAATAGCGTCTTTTTCTTTTTTTGAAATAAGCGGAGTGACACATAGTACATTTCCTTTTTGTATGCATAAAGCAAAAGCATCTATTTGATTATCCCGCTCTATTTTAAAGGAGTAAGTTGCTCTCGATAGTAGTGATAAATAAAGATTAGAACGATCTGCACCAGTCGCAGTTTGATCAAGAAAAATGAGAGATTGAAGATCGGCTTGCTGAATTTGTTTTATGGGAAAAGAATTTGTACTTATATGAGCCGCTTGTTTTTCGAAACGATGAATTGTTGTTATTGATTGAAATCCATAAGATTCATATAAGGATTCACCAGTTTTTGTTGCAATGAGCGTAATAGGGAGCGATGGATAAGTTACTTTTAAGCTATTGTTTAACAAAATACGGCCAATTCCTTTTCTTTGAAAATCAGGATGCACGATTAACATACCGATAGAAGAAAATCCAGGGGCAAACGAAAAGACCCCGCCCGCTGCAATAAGTTTATTCTCATGTACATAGCCAAAAATTGTGCCAATGGAAAGGTACATATGGAATTGCTCTTTCATAAAACTCTCATGCTGTAACCACCCGACTGATTTGCAAAGAGAGAGTAAATCTGGAATGGAAGATGCGTCTAGTTTTACTGTTTTCATAAAGTTCACCATATTTCTATTTAAATTAGAAAAAATAAGAATAATATTACGAAATGTAAAATAATAGGTTCGTATTAAAAGAAATCCAACATGTTTATATTTATCTTTGTAAAGGGGAGTATGCTTGATATGAAAAGACAAACTTATACAAATTATAAC
>NZ_JBFPJH010000165.1:0-7319 GCF_040838255.1 Bacillus sp. C30
AAAAATATTACTGGAATTCTTCTTAAAGTAAGAGTGTAAAAGCTTAAAAATATAGGGGAATTGTAAATGTAGTTTTAACCTAAAGGGAAAAATACAGAAAATCATTTACATTGAATTTACATTGTTAAGATTAAATTTACAATACTACGTGTTTAGTGTGGGTTTTGTTGGCTTTTTCAACTGTAAATGTTGGAATGTCTAGCTTTTAGGGGATGTTATCTCTATTTACTTAAACTTAAAAATTGCTTAACACTCACATAATATTGTTGTCCTACAATGAATTTGTGTTCGAAAGAAGATGAATTCGAAAAGTGATAATCCAAATGGGGGTACAAGACATGGTTATGAAAAAGGGTATTAAATTTTCTTTAGCGGCTTTAGTTGTTGCAGGTGCATTAGTTGGATGTGGAAAAGCAGAAAGTACGGATAATAAGGAAGCTGCTAAAGGTAGCGATGCAAAACAAGAATTATCAGGTACGATTGCAGCGGCTGGCTCTACAGCTCTTCAACCTCTTGCGGAGGAAGCTGGAAAGAAATTCATGGAGAAAAATTCAAAAGTTTCTATTCAAGTTCAAGGTGGCGGTAGTGGAACTGGGATTAACCAAGTAGCATCTGGTGCGGTACAAATTGGTAACTCAGATGTGCCAGCTGGAGATAAAATAAAAGATGCTGAAAAAGCAAAAGAATTAGTAGATAACAAAGTTGCGGGTATCGCATTCGCACTTGTCGTAAATAAAGATGTAAAAGTTGATAACTTAACAGTAAAACAAGTGCAAGATATCTTCACTGGAAAAGTAACGAACTGGAAAGAAGTAGGCGGAAAAGATGAAAAAATCAATGTAATTAACCGACCGGCTTCATCTGGTACACGTGCTACTTTTGAAAAGACAGTGATGAAAGACGCGAAGATTAATGATGGAACTGGTATAACACAAGATTCTAATGGTGCTGTAGAGCAAGCGATTAACTCTACTCCAGGTTCAGTTAGTTACTTAGCAATGTCTTACATGGTTGGTGAGAAAAAAGGTGCGTTACAAACGGTTAAAATTGATGGATCTGAACCGAAAGTTGAAAATATTTCTGCTGGTAAATATCCATTCTGGTCTTACGAGTACATGGTAACTAAAGGTGAGGCAAAAGAAGCGACAAAAGCTTACATTGACTATGTAAAAGGTAAAGATTTCGAAAAACAAGTAGAAGATATGGGTTACATCCCAATGTCTAAATTAAATAAGTAATAAAATTTTATGGGGCTGGCTGCAAGGCCAGTCCTGTTCAATGCAATCTATGAAGTGGGGTCTGTCCTGTGATGAAGGGGAAAAAACAAATTAATTACGTAAAGAGTGAATATATAGGTAGATCACTTGTTACGTTTTGCGGTATCTTTATTGTTTTTATTACATTAGCTATTATTGCGTTTATTTGCGGCAAAGGAATTCAATCTTTCACGCAAAGTGGTATCTCGTTTTCTGAGGTGTTAACTTCGACAAAATGGAATCCAAATGCTGATCAAGGTACGTATGGTGCTGTCATCTTTATTGTCGGTTCGACGCTTGTGTCGTTAGGTGCTGTTGTCATTAGTGCACCAATTGCTATAGCTCTTGCTATATTCATGAATTTAATTTCGCCGAAGTTTGGGAATAAAGTATTAAAGCCTGTTTTAGAATTATTAGTTGGTATTCCATCAGTTGTATACGGATTATTAGGGGTTACGATCTTGGTTCCTCTATTACGGGATTCGTTCGGTGGAGTGGGATTTAGTTTAATTGCGGGTATTATTGTCCTGAGTATTATGATTTTACCTACTATTGCTAGTATTGCCTCTGATGCAATACGCTCTGTTCCGTTTGATTACTTGGAAGCTTCTTACGGTCTAGGATCGACGAAATGGCAAGCGATTAGCCGAGTTATTGTTCCTGCTGCAAAACAAGGAATTTTAACAGGTATAGTTTTAGGGTTAGCGCGTGCTTTTGGTGAAGCGTTAGCGGTTCAAATGGTAATCGGGAACACGATTAAATTACCGGAAGGAATATATAGTCCAACAGCAACGTTAACAGGTATTCTGACAATGGATATGACGAATACATTGAACGGAACAGCTTGGAACAATGCGCTATGGACGTTAGCGATGATTTTACTTGTTATTTCATTCCTGTTTATTTTAGTAATTCGAGCGATTGGTCAAAGAGGTGAGCGATAATAATGAATGCAAGAACGGTAAATAAAGTTTGGACAGGTATCTTTTATGGGGTTGCAGCTTTAGTTGTAGCTTTGCTGGCTTTTTTAATGTACGAAATTCTGCAAAAGGGATGGGGATTTTGGGATCCTAGTTTCTTATTCGGAGAACCAAGCAATACAAGAGCTGGTGGGGGAATTGGTCCACAGTTATTCAATTCTTTCTACATGCTTGTTATAACACTTATTATATCTATTCCTCTTGGACTAGGGGCTGGAATATATTTAGCGGAGTATGCAAAACAAGGTCGTTTTTTAAGTTTTGTTCGTTTATGTATTGAAACAATGGCGTCTTTACCTTCTATTGTTGTTGGACTATTTGGTTTATTAGTATTTGTTACAATGACAGGCTGGGGATATACAGTAATGGGTGGAGCTCTTGCTTTAACTATTTTGAATTTGCCTGGTTTAACACGTGTTTGTGAAAATGCGATTTCTGAAGTTCCTCATAATGTAAAAGAGGCGAGTCTTGGACTAGGTGCAACGAAATGGCAAACAATTGCCCGCATCATTATCCCGTCTTCGTTACCACAAATTATTACAGGTATTATTTTAGCGGCAGGCCGTATATTCGGTGAAGCTGCGGCGTTAATTTATACAGCGGGTTTAACATCACCTATTTTAAATTCAGCAGCGGACTTCTCGAGCCCCTCGCATCCTTTAAATCCATTTAGACCAGCTGAAACGTTAGCTGTTCACATTTGGAAATTAAACTCTGAAGGGATTATCCCAGATGCGAAGTTAATTGCAACAAAATCCGCAGCTGTATTAATTATTATGGTATTACTCTTTAATATCATTTCTCGTTTCGTAGCATCTGTATTACACAAGCGTTTTACAGGAGCGGAAAAAAGTCGTAAAACGACGAAGAAGGTAAAAGTGGCATAAATGTCCGTAAAAGAACTCTCTGTTTATAAACAGGGAGTTTTTTTACGGACATTTATTAAAATCATTAACGGTAAGGGGGAGTGAATCGACAGTTGTTGGGGGAGTCTCCTATGATATTGAGTGGAAACTGATAGGTTTTTTGTTGGAACAAGAACATAGTGTTATATTAGATAGCCCATGTCTCTATGAGGGGATGCTTGAAAAGGAATAGGTTTATGTCGGAAGTATGGGGCTACATATAAATATATTGAATGTTATCTTAATAATATAGAAGAAATTAATCGTAGGTTACAAACACGTGAACATAAGATAAGTCAGTAGAATCAGGAGTAGCGTTTGAAAAAAGTGGTTAGATGGCAGTAAAAGGCTTTTAAATGATGAATATCTTCTTGTAGATTCTGGTAAGCCACTAGAGCGATATACGAAAAAAGTGCTGGATTATATCGATAGGTAGGGAATTCTAAAAGGCGTTATCTTCAATTATGAAGATAACGCCTTTTAGTTTAAATATCAGGTGTTTCTGTAGAAGTGCTTATTTTTCTGCGGGAGCGTCTTTTTCTCCCGATTTTATCTAATAGTTCATACATAACGGGAACGACTACTAATGTAAGAACGGTTGAGACTGCCAAACCACCGATTACAACGACGGCCAGACTTTTCGATACCATACTTCCTGCTTGAGATTGCCCGAAGAGGAGTGGTAGCATAGCGACGATTGTTGTTATAGCTGTCATAATAATTGGGCGTAATCTAGTAGATCCTGCTTCTAGTAAGGCTTCTCTTGTTTCCATACCGTTTTCCCGATTTTGTTGCACTCTTTCTATTAATACAATAGCATTTGTAACGACAATCCCGATTAACATTAATGCGCCGATTAATGAATTTACGTCAACAGGTGTTCTTGAAATGATTAATCCTAAAATACCGCCGACAGCAGCTAATGGTAAAGAGAATAAAATCGCGAAAGGAGCACGTGCTTGCCCGAATGTGATAACCATAATTAAATATACAATCCCGATTGCGATCCCCATAATTTTGAATAAATCTGTGAAGTTCTCTTGCATAGATTCAGTAGCACCTGCGACATTTACTTTTGCTCCGTTAGGTAAATCTAAGTCGGCTATCGCCTTGTTTACTTCTGCGCTTACTTTGCTTAAATCTTCATTTGAAGCTTCTGCGGTAATTTGAATCGTTTCTTTCCCATCTTTATGGAAGATTTCCGTTTGAAGTTGTTTTTCTGAAATAGTTGCAATGTCTTTTAAAGGAATTGGTCCGTTAATAGGTGATAGTATGTTTGTGTTTAAAATATCTTCTTGTTTGTTAATGGATGCCTTTTTATGTTCTATCATAATGGTTGTTTTTTCATTATTGATTGAGATTTCCCCAAGAGGAGATTTCTTCATAAGGAATGATACTTGTTGTGCTACTAATTCTGGTGTTAAACCATGTTGTTCCGCTTTTGTTTGATCGATATGAATTTGCCATTCTTTTTTAGAGTCTTCTATATTTGTTTTTACTTTAGAGAGATCGTCCATGCCTTTTAGTTTTGTTTCGACGATGTTAGCGGCCTTTTGTAAATTTGTTTCGTTAGTAGCTGTTACATTAAATTGTAAGTTGTTTCCGCCTCCGGAGTCAGAGTAACTCGTTTTTATATAATCAAGTTCAGCTGGTTCGAAAGCTGTATGATCCTTTTTTAATTCTTTAATATATTGGTCGATGTCAGATCCTTTTTTAAAGACTACAAATATAGTTGCAAGATTGTTTTGAGTTGTCTGTCCCCATTGTGCATCTTCTGCGCTAGATCCCATTCGCAAAATAACATCTGTTACATCAGAATTAGAGAGGAGTTTCTTTTCGAAATCAAAGGCTTTTTGTTTTTTAGCTTCAGAATCATAATCACCTGGAAATGTCATGTTAACGGAAAGCATTGTATCGTCCTCAGACTTTATGTTAGCTTTCGGAAGTAGTATGTAGGCTGCAATTGATCCTGCAAATAATAAAAAAGAAGTGAGTAGAATGATAAACTTATGAGAAAGAGCCCACTTTAATGTAGCGACATATCGCGGTGAAGAATGTGAATTGCGACGTTTTGTTTTTTTGAGCAGTAAAAAAGCCATAAGTGGAACGACTGTTAATGCCACAATTAAGGAAGAAAGTATAGAATACACAACTGCTAACACCATAGGTAACATTAGTTTTCCGATTACTCCCGATACGAGACCGATAGGTAAAAAAACGGCGACTGTCGTTAAAGTAGAAGAGGTAATTGCGACGGCGACCTCTTTTGTTGCATCGAGAATAATATCTTTAGAGAAAGATTCTTTTTGTAAACGACGGAAAATATTCTCGATGACAACGATACTATCATCGACGAGACGTCCAACTGCAACGGCTAAGCCACCAAGAGTTAGAATGTTAAGTGTGATGTTAGATTGATGGAGTAAAAATAGTGTTAATAAAATAGATAATGGAATACTAACGACAGCGATGAGTGTTGTTCGGAAGCTGCGTAAAAAGATTAAGATAATGAGAGTTGCAGCAATTGCCCCAAGGATTACTTCTTTTCCCATACTAGTAACAGCATTTTCAACTTGCTCATGAGTTGAAGCTAAAAGTTTAATAGAGAATTGATCTTTATATTGCTTGCTTATATCTTTAATCTTTTTATCAATCTCTTTTCCGATTGCAACCGCATTTTTACTCGGCTCTTTCATGATGATTATTCCTGTTCCTTCTTCCCCGTTTATGTGCGAGATTGTATCGTAATGTTGTTTTAATTCAATTTGAGCAACATCTTGTAATTTTACTTGAGGTGTAACGGTGATGTTTTTTATGTCATTTACATTTTTTATATCCCCGATGACACGAAGATTGTATTCTGC
The DNA here is from genome assembly GCF_040838255.1 of Bacillus sp. C30. Lineage (NCBI taxonomy): Bacteria > Bacillati > Bacillota > Bacilli > Caryophanales > Bacillaceae > Bacillus > Bacillus sp. C30. The sequence continues at coordinate 6,006 of NZ_JBFPJH010000165.1, forward strand.
CTTATTAACGGTAATTGCTCCGGCTGGAGTGGAAGTTTCTTTTCCTTGTAAAACTGTTAATACTTGCTGTGATGTTACGTTTTTATCTTTTAGTTGGTTAGGATCAAGTACGATGGATAATTCGGAAGTTGATTTTCCGAAAAACATAACATTGGCAACACCATCAATGCTTTCGAGTTGTGGTACGATTTCTTTCTCAATTTGTTTTTCGTCAGCTTTTGAAAATCCGTTTTGCTTCTGGATGGTAATTTGAGCGAGTGGAATCATAGAAGTGTTTAATTGGCTAACAACAGGTTTAGTTACATCTTTAGGTAATTTAATCGTATTAATTGTTTTTTCGACTTCGCGTGCCGCGTCTTTCATATTTGCCTTGGATGTATATGCAATGTCGATGCGTGATAATCCCTCATGTGTGGAAGAAGTGATGCCATCGATATGTTCTAAATTACGAAATTGTTTTTCAAGGGGGTCAGTTACGTCCTTGGTCATCGTTTCAGCATCGAGCCCTTGAGATAATGTCGTAACAGTTATTGCAGGGTTATCGATGCTTGGTAAAAATTCCATAGGTAATTTGGAGCCGGAATAAACACCGAGTATGGAAATGAGAAAAACCATGATAATAATAGCGGCTCGGTTTTTTAATGAAAATTTTGTTAACCTATCCATAAAATAATTCCTCCATTAGTTTATTTATAGTTTTGTGGGCACTTTCTTACTATATAACAAAAATTGGATATCTTTCATTAATTAAATGTAAAAAAATTCTAACAATAATCTTAATTTAATATTTCGAGGGGAAGTTTGTTATTTGTGGAAGCAAAATTCCTGATTGGAGAGAAAAATCAGGAATTAAAGTTTTGCTCTAGTATAGTGGCCGCGTTTTTTGTTACTCTACATTTAAATGATTATTTGTCCTTCTTAAGTAGAGCTATGGTAATTATAAAATTAAAAAAGGAGAAGACTAAAGGTTAGGAAGTTATTGTGAAATACTGCTTGGTTGATGATAGTGTATAGTAACTTGTATACAATCAAAATGAATGTTTTTAGTAGAAAGGATAAGGATTCTTTCTATAGAAGAAAGTAGGATAGATAACTTTTTGTATTTTTTTATAAAAAATACTTGTTATTTAAAAACCATGATGGTATATTAATAAACGTCGCTGATGCGGAAACGCAGAAAACGACAAAAAAGAAATTCAAAAACATAGTTGACATCGAAAAATGAAGATGTTAATATGATGAAGTCGCTTTTGAAGCGGCAGACAAGTTCTTTGAAAACTGAACGAAACAAACAACGTGAACGTCAATTTTTAT
>NZ_JBFPJH010000014.1:0-36764 GCF_040838255.1 Bacillus sp. C30
ATTCTGCATATATAAAAAAATAACCGTATCTCATATAAAAGAGATACGGTTATTTCCGAAAGCGAATGAATTACAAGATCGATTAAAGTTTCATTCCTTTTGGCAGTTTTCCATCTGGACTAATAAGTGCCGCAGAGAATTCATCGGTAAACATATTGCGAATTAACTCGTCTACATTTTGCTTTGTTACAGTGTTTACACTTTCAATAATCTCATCAAGAGAACGATGTTTACGAAGAAGCAATTCGTTTTTACCATTACGGCTCATACGACTATTCGTACTTTCTAAACTTAACATTAAGTTTCCTTTTAATTGTTCTTTACTGTTAACAAGCTCTTTTTCTGTAATACCTGTATTTTTCAACGTATTTAACGTTTCTTGCATTGTTTCATACAGTGTATCTAATTGTTTACTACCTGTTCCACCGTAAAGTGTTAACATTCCTGTATCTTCATAAGAAGAGTGATAAGAGAATACTGAGTACGCCAATCCACGTTGCTCACGTACTTCTTGGAATAAACGGCTACTCATACTACCGCCTAAAACATTATTTAATACAATTAAGTTATAAATATCTTCGTGTCCCATTTGCAAGCCTTTATATCCTAAACATAAATGAGCTTGTTCTGTTTCCTTCTTACGTGCTACTTTATTGAAATGGAAGATTGGGCTATGTACTTGTTCACGATTTGTTGTCCCTTCGTAACTACCGAAATATTGCTCTACAGTTTGTAAAAATGCTTCATCAATATTCCCTGCAATTGATACAACAACATTTTCAGGTGTGTAATGATCTTTCATATATTGACGTAACGTATCACCTGTAAATGTTTCAAGCGTTTCTTCTGTTCCTAAAATAGGATATCCAAGCGGATGCGTTTCATATGTTGCTTTCGTTAACATATCATGCACAATATCATCTGGCGCATCTTCGTACATTTTTATTTCTTCACATACAACATTCTTCTCTTTTTTCAGTTCTTCCTCATCAAATGTTGAATTAAAGAACATATCTGCTAAAACATCTAATGCATATTTAGCATGCTCATCTAGCACTTTCGCATAGTAACATGTATATTCTTTTGAAGTAAAAGCATTTACTTGTCCACCAATGCTATCAAATGATTCTGCAATCTCTCTTGCACTTCGCGTTTCTGTCCCTTTAAAGAACATATGTTCCAAAAAGTGCGAAACCCCATTATTTTTTTCATTTTCATTTCTTGAACCTGCGTGGATCCATATACCAATCGCAACCGAGCGTACAGTTGGTATATTCTCCATAACAATTCTTACACCATTTTTACACGTATATTTTTTAATCAAAAACTTTCCTCCTAATGCCAGTTTCTCTAAATAATTGCTATTATTTAATGATAACAAGTTTAGAGATGAATGTCATGCAAATGTATTTAATCCACACGTTTTTCATCTAGTAATTCTGTAATATTCCCCACTTTATATCCTTGTTCCTTTAAATTTTTAATCATAGTATCTAGCGCTTCTGTTGCAGATGAAGTAGGATGCATTAGCACAATAGCACCTGGATGTATTTTTCGCATTACTCTCTGCAATAGCACACCCGGTTCTGGCCGCTTCCAATCAATTGTATCTACAGTCCACATAATCGTCCCCATTTGGAAATCATCCGCTATTTTTACTACCTCATCCCGAAAGCTTCCACTTGGCGGAGCAAACCATCTCACTTTCTGGTTTGTAGCTGCTTCTATCATTCGATTCGTTTTTTGTAATTGATCTCGTATTTCATCTGTAGACAGCGTTTTCATATTAGGGTGTGTGTAAGAATGATTTCCTACTTCTTGATTTGCATCGACAATCATTTTGGCAAATCGTAAGTTTTCTTTCACCCAGCGTCCTTCTAAAAAGAAAGTCGCCTTCACATCATGTTTTTTCAATATCTCTAATATACGTGGCAAATACTCATTACCCCAGGCCACATTAATTGTTAATCCCACCATCTTTTTATTTGGATGTCCTCGATAAATCGGAGCTGGTGGTAAATCTTCTAAGTGAACACTCGGTGATACTTCCTTAAATTCAAGTTGTTTTTGATCAAACTTCTTGATTTTCTTCATATTATTATAGGACGCTTCTATATCCACTTGTTTTCCATTATACCCAGGCGTAGCCTTCCAAATCTTATCAATCATCGCATTTTGCGGCATAATCTCGTACTGTTTTACATGCTTTTGAATCTCTTCATGCAAGTTATCCTGCGCAAAAACGGAATAAGAGCCACAACCCATATATAAAGAAAATATAAATATGTACGCTAATATACGAGCTTTCATATAAACCCTCCCATTAACTATAAAAAAGAAACCATTTTCTTCTTATCTTTGTTAATTTGAGCGTTATGATGAAAACTATACCTATACTCATATAAAAATCTAAATGAATCACATTTTTTACATAACAAAAAAAGCCAGCTAAACTGGCTTTCACTTATTGTTGCTCTTGTGCGTTTTCTTCTTTAGCTGCTTCTTTTTCTTGCTCTTCTTTTAGCAATACTTTTCTAGATAAGTTTACACGACCTTGTTTGTCAATCTCGATAACTTTAACTGAAATCTCATCACCGATTTTCACAACGTCTTCTACCTTACCTACACGCTCAAGTGCAAGTTCAGAAATGTGAACAAGTCCATCTTTACCGCTAAATAATTCAACGAACGCACCGAATTTTTCAACGCGTTTAACTTTTCCTAAGTAGATTTCGCCTACTTGTACTTCGCGAACGATATCTTCGATAATTTTCTTCGCTTTTTCATTCATCTCTTGATTAATTGATGAAATAAATACTGTACCATCTTGCTCGATGTCAATTTTAACGCCAGTTTCTTCAATGATTTTATTGATCTGTTTACCACTTGGTCCAATAACATCACGAATTTTATCTGGGTTAATTGCCATTGTAATAATCTTCGGAGCATACGCAGATAACTCAATGCGAGGTTCAGCGATAACAGATAACATGTGATTTAGAATGTGCATACGACCAACTTTCGCTTGTTGTAATGCTTCTTCTAAAATCTCACGAGATAAACCATCGATTTTAATGTCCATTTGTAGTGCAGTTACACCTTTTGCAGTACCTGCTACTTTAAAGTCCATATCACCTAAATGGTCTTCCATTCCTTGAATATCTGTTAAAATTGTGTAATGCTCACCAGATTTCACTAGACCCATTGCAATACCAGCAACTGGTGCTTTAAGTGGTACACCCGCATCCATCATCGCTAATGTACTACCGCAAATACTCGCTTGTGAAGTAGAACCATTTGACTCTAATACTTCAGATACAAGACGAACTGTATATGGGAAATCCTTTTCAGATGGAAGTACAGGTTCAAGAGCACGTTCTCCTAGTGCTCCGTGACCAATTTCACGACGACCTGGTCCACGCATTGGTCTTGTTTCACCAACACTAAATGAAGGGAAATTATAATGGTGCATAAAGCGTTTTGACTCTTCTACACCTAGACCATCTAAAATTTGCACATCGCCTAATGCACCTAATGTACAAATACTTAATGCTTGCGTTTGTCCACGTGTGAATAGACCAGAACCATGTGTACGAGATAAAATGCCAACTTCTGATGCTAAAGGACGAATTTCGTCACCTTTACGACCATCTGGGCGGATTTTTTCAACTGTAATAAGACGACGTACTTCTTCTTTTACAATTTTATATAAAATCTCACTTACTTGTCCTAATGTATCAGCATCAGCTTCCTCAGCTTCGTAATGCTCAATTACACGCTTTTTCACTACGCTAATTGCATCTTCACGTGCATGTTTTTCGTGCACTTGAATTGCAGAATGCATATCTGTCTCAGCCATTTCACGTACAGCTTGGTTCAAATCAGCATCCACTTCATAAAGTTTCACTGCTGTTTTCTCTTTACCGACAGCTTGTACAATCTCTTCTTGGAATGCAATTAGACGTTTAATTTCATCGTGTCCAAACATAATTGCTTCTAACATTGTTTCTTCAGGTACTTGATCCGCTCCTGCTTCAACCATGTTAATTGCATCTTTCGTACCAGCTACAACAAGGTGCATATCACTTTGTTCTTGCTGTTCTACTGTTGGATTAATAACGAACTCGCCATTAATACGACCAACTGTCGCACCTGCGATTGGACCTTCAAATGGAATATCTGAAATAGATAATGCTAATGAAGAACCAAGCATAGCTGCCATCTCAGAAGAACAGTCTTGATCAACACTCATTACGATGCTGACAACTTGTACTTCATTACGGAAACCATCTGCGAAAAGTGGACGGATTGGACGGTCAATTAAACGACTTGCTAAAATTGCTTTTTCACTTGGACGGCCTTCGCGCTTAATAAAACCGCCTGGGATTTTTCCAACTGCATATAAACGCTCTTCATAGTTTACTGTAAGCGGGAAGAAATCTACATTTTTTGGCTCTTTTGATGCAGTTGCTGTAGATAGAACTGCTGTGTCGCCGTATCTTACTAATACTGCTCCGTTTGCTTGTTTTGCAAGCTGACTTGTTTCAATTGTTAGCTGACGACCAGCTAAATCTATCGAGAAGACTTGCTTTTCCTGACTCATTTAAGTACCCCTCTCAATTTAAAATATTCAATTCTTCTATGTAAATGGATAGTATATCACAATATTCTTTCCTCTAGTATTGCCGAAAATTAAGTAAGCTATAAAGAGTAGAAGATATATTTTTACCTAACAAAAAAGCGGGAATATTCCCGCTTCTTTGACTATCGACGTAAGCCAAGCTTTGTGATTAATTCACGGTAACGTGTGATATCGCTATTACGAAGGTAAGTAAGTAAGTTACGACGTTTACCAACCATCTTTAATAGACCACGACGTGAATGATGATCCTTCTTGTGAGTACGTAAGTGCTCGTTTAGAGTGTTAATTTGCTCCGTTAGGACAGCAATTTGAACCTCTGGAGAACCAGTATCAGTCTCATGAGTTCTAAATTGTGCAATGATTTCATTTTTACGCTCTTGTGTTAAAGCCATCCTATTTCACCTCCTAATAATTAAACCCCCAGTTACCTAGCAAGCATCGGTGAGTCGCAATGCCAAGTAATGGTTGTCATAAAGTACATAACATAGAATACTACTTTTCATTTGAAAAAGCAAGTATATTCTTTACGCTCGCAAAATATTCTTGGGCAACCTTTTTATCTTGAGCGATTTGCGCAACTAACTCATCAATTCCATTAAACTTTTTTTCTTCTCTTATACGCATGTGCCATTCCACTGTAACACTTTGATCGTATATGTCTTTATTAAATTCAAATAGATGCACTTCAATAGATAATTGACGCTCATTCTCTTTGAAAGTTGGTTTATATCCGATATTACATACACCATCATGCCATTCATCATGAACCTTCAACCTTACCGCATATACACCTACAGATGGCAACAAATATTCATCACTTAAACCTACATTTGCAGTTGGGAAACCAATTTGACGTCCACGCTTATCACCGTGTACAACTGTTCCTTCTACCGTGTAAGCTCTCCCTAAAATAGATGGAATTTGTTCCATTTCACCGTTTCGAATTAACTTTCGTAATGAAGTAGAACTTACTTTTTCTTCTTGATATTCAACTTTTTCGATCACGGTCTGTGTAAACTCCCCTCTTGCATGAAATGGTAAAGTCTCCATCTTCCCTTTTCCTAAACGTCCATATGAATAATCAAAGCCTGCTACTACATGCTTTACATTTAAACCAATAATATACTCATCGACAAACTGCTGTGGTAATAATCCAGCAAATGGCTCATCGAATTTCACCACATATAAGATATCAATTCCTAAACTTGCGATGATTTCTTCTTTAAGGCGCATCGGTGTAATATACTCCACATGCGCTTCTTTTTTTCCTAATACAACAGATGGGTGTGGATGGAACGTCATGACAGCACTTTTACATCCTCTTTCATCCGCTATTTTTTTCGCTGTTCGAATCACACGTTGATGTCCTAAATGAATGCCATCAAAATATCCTAATGCCATTACAGTAGGTGGTAATTCTATTTTATTTTGTTCATGTGGATGAGTTAAATGAATAAGTTTCACGCTTGAATTCACCTTTTTCTGTAATAATCCTTCCAATAATTCATTATAGCTTTAGTTCTTGATTATTCACAAGTACTTTCATTGGCTTTAGCATTCCAGGGTGTTTTGGGTGATGTTCATAAATTGCTAAGCAACGATCATTTTTATCAAATACTGTAATAAATGGTGCTGTTGTTTCTAATTCATTCTTTAAGAACATACCGTTCTTTATTTTTTCAGCTTGCTTTTCATCTACAACCATTTTTGGAAACCTACTTAGCGCCTCATCAATTGAGATGAAAATAGACTCTACTGTTCCATTTTGCACGTTTTCTTCAATTTCTTCAAATGATATGCAATCTTCTAGTAAAAATTCACCAGATGCTGTTCTTACAAGGTGAGACATATGTGATGGAAATCCAAGTTTTTCACCTATCATTACTGCTAGTGTTCTTACATATGTTCCTTTACTACACGTTACACGGAAACGAAATGAAATATTTTCCCCTTCAAAAACTTCACGTTCATCAAGTAATACAAATTCATGAATTGTAATTGTACGAACTGGACGTTCAACTTCTTGTCCTGCCCTTGCATATTCGTATAGTTTTTTCCCGTTAACTTTTACAGCTGAGAACATCGGCGGCATTTGTTCAATTGTCCCTGTTAATTCCGCTAGTACCTCTTCTACTTCTTTACGTGTAATGACACGATTTACATCTTGTTTCTCCACAACTGCACCAGAAGCATCTTCTGTTGTTGTTGAAAATCCTAATGTCACTTCACCTTCGTATGTTTTTGTTTCACTTGTTAAAAATTGCGCAATTTTTGTTGCACGCCCAACGCAAATAGGTAATACTCCTGTTACATCTGGATCCAGTGTCCCTGTATGACCAATTCGTTTCTCACGCAATATCTTTCTTAATTTGAACACACAATCATGTGATGTCATTCCCTTTGGCTTATGTAATAATACTACACCTTCCATATACTCACCTCATCATTATTCTTTTATAGTAATTGCAATTATGCAAAACTTATTTTACATTGAAAAAATGGATAGACAAATGTCTATCCATTATTCTTCACGTTTACCGTCTTTATTAATTTCATGTAAAAGTGTATCAATTCGATGACCATATCCGATAGACTCATCAAACTCAAAGGTAATTTCTGGTGTTTTACGAAGACGAATACGTTGGCCAATTTCTGAACGAATAAAGCCTTTTGCCTTCGCTAAACCTTTTAATGTATTTTCTTTCTGTTCTTCGTCACCTAAAACAGAAATGTATACTTTAGCAATTTGTAAATCTCCACTCACTTGTACATCTGTTACTGTAACAAATCCAATACGTGGGTCTTTAATTTTACGACTGATAATGTCGCCTAATTCTTTTTTCATTTGCTCGCCCACACGGTTCGCACGTAATTTCATAACTCTTCACCTCATTCAATACCATTCCAAATGTGTTATCGTACGTTCAATTTCAGGAAATGAATCGATATACTCAAGTACACGATTCATTTCTTTTTCACAGACAACACGATTTGAGGATACGGAAACAATTGCAATTTCTGTACGTTGCCATACATCTTGATGCCCAACTTCAGAAACAGCTACATTATAGCGCTGTTTCACACGAGTTAACACACGTTGCAAAATTGCTCGTTTCTCTTTTAAAGAATGCACATCGTAAATCATACACTCGAATGAGAGTGAAGCGATAATCATCGCTTCACTTCTTCCATAACGTATGCTTCAATGATGTCCCCTTCTTTAAGATCATTATATCTCTCAATTGTAATACCACACTCATAGTTTTGTGCAACTTCTTTTACGTCGTCTTTGAAACGTTTTAACGTATCAAGTTTTCCTTCGAAGACTACTACGCCATCACGGATAATACGAACGCCACTATCACGTGTAATTTTACCGTCTATTACGTAACAACCTGCGATTGTTCCAACTTTTGTTACTTTGAATGTTTGACGAACTTCCGCTTGACCGATTACTTTTTCTTCGAATTCTGGATCCAGCATACCTTGCATTGCTGATTCAATTTCTTCGATTACTTTATAGATAATACGGTGTAAACGAACATCAACTTTCTCTAATTCAGCTGTACGCTTCGCATTCACATCAGGGCGTACGTTAAATCCAATTACAATTGCATTAGATGCAGAAGCTAAAATAATATCAGATTCTGTAATCGCACCTACGCCTGTATGGATAATTTTCACTTTTACGCCTTCAACATCAATTTTACGAAGTGATGCTGCCATTGCTTCTACAGAACCTTGTACGTCTGCTTTCACAATTAAGTTAATTTCTTTTACATCGCCCTCTTGGATTTGTTGGAATAAATCTTCCAGGCTGAATTTAGATTTCTCACCACGTTGTGCAACTAACGCTTCTTGTGCACGTGATTCACCAATTTGACGAGCTTTCTTCTCATCAGCGAATGCCATGAAACGATCTCCCGCTTGTGGCACTTCATTTAAACCTGTAATTTCAACAGGAGTTGATGGACCAGCAACTTTTACACGACGACCAATATCACTTACCATTGCACGAACACGACCGAATGATGTTCCAACAACAATTGGATCTCCAACTCGAAGTGTACCATTTTGAACAAGTAATGTCGCGATAGTTCCTTTACCTTTATCAAGCTGTGCTTCAATTACAGTACCAGCTGCATAGCGATTTGGATTTGCTTTATATTCTTCTACTTCACTCACAAGAAGGATCATTTCTAGTAAGTTGTCAATTCCCTCGCCTTGAATTGCAGAAATTGGTACGAAAATCGTGTCTCCGCCCCAAGCTTCTGGAACTAATTCATATTCTGTTAATTCTTGCATTACACGATCAGGATTTGCCGCTGGTTTATCCATTTTATTCACAGCAACAATAATTGGTACTCCAGCTGCTTTCGCATGGCTAATCGCTTCAACTGTTTGCGGCATAACACCGTCATCAGCTGCAACAACAAGAATTGTAATATCTGTTACTTGTGCACCACGAGCACGCATTGTTGTAAATGCCGCGTGACCAGGTGTATCTAAGAACGTAATTTTCTTATCATTTACATCAACTTGGTATGCACCGATATGCTGAGTAATTCCACCAGCTTCGCCAGCAGTTACTTTTGAATTACGGATAGAGTCAAGCAATGTTGTTTTACCATGGTCAACGTGTCCCATAATTGTAACAACAGCTGGACGTTCTTTTAAGTTTTCTTCATCATCTTGCTCATCGATGAATGTTTCAAATTCAGTTTCACTTACAACTACTTCTTCTTCTACTTCAATACCGTAATCAGTTGCAATTAACTCAATTGTATCTTTATCTAAGTCTTGGTTAATTGTTGCCATAATTCCTAGCATGAAGAGCTTTTTAATAATTTCAGATGGCTCTTTGCTTAACTTTTTAGCAAGGTCACCTACTGTAAGGCTTCCAGAGAAAGTGATTTTATCTGGTGTTTCTACTATTTGCGTTTGTTGTCTTCCAGCAAAGTTATCTTGACGTTTGTCTTCATTTTCTTTGCCTTTTTTCTTCTTCTTATTGCTGTTCTTTTTACTGCGAACAACTTTCTCTTCTACTTCAAACTCATCTGCAACAGAAGGTTTTTCCGCTCCAGTGTTATATTGATTATCTAATTTGTTTACTACTTCATCTTCTAACATTGTCATATGATTCGAAACCTCGATATTCATCTCTTTTAGTTTTGTCATAAGATCTTTACTTGAGATATTATTTTTTTTTGCATATTCATGTACTCGAATTTTACTCATACCTTCACCCCCGGTAATTTGTATCGAGCATGCTACGTAGCTTTTTCGCAAAGCCTTCATCTAAAACAGCTACAACGACTCGCTCGTCTCTCCCAATCGCATGCCCTAATTGTTGTCGATTTTCGACTTTTCTCATTGGTATGTTGTAGTACGTGGTTTTATCAATGATACGTTTTGTAGTGTTCGCTGACGCATCTTCAGAAAGCAATACTAGCTTTGCTTTGCCACTTCGTACTTCTTTTAAAACGAGTTCTTCACCCGAAATAATTTTTCGAGCGCGGTTTGCTAGTCCTAAAAATGATTTCCAATCAGACACTTATTTCGACTCCTTCTCAACAAGCTCAAGAAGCTCTTCGTACAGAGAACTGTCGATTTTCGCTTTTAGATGATGTTCCAAAATGTTTTTCTTTTGGGCTTGAATAATGCTTTCTTTATCTTTTGATAAATATGCACCTCGTCCTGATTTTTTTCCTGATAAATCAATAGACACTTCGCCCTCTTTGGAACGAACAATGCGAACTAGCTCTCGTTTTGATTTCATCTCTTGCGTCGCAATACATTTTCGTAACGGAACTTTTCGATTGCTCATACTCATCACCTCTATTCGATTTCGTCTTCAGCTGAATCGAATCCGAATGCGATTACGCTATCTTCTTCTGTCACAATACCAAGTTGTTTCGCATCAGACTCACTTTTAATATCAATTTTCCAGCCTGTTAATTTAGCTGCAAGACGCGCATTTTGTCCACGCTTACCAATCGCTAATGAAAGCTGGTGGTCTGGAACAACAACAGTTGTTGCTTTCTCTGCTTCATCTACAAGTACTTTAACAACCTGTGATGGACTTAAAGCATTTGCAACATATTCAACTGGGTCATTCGACCAGCGAACGATGTCAATCTTTTCACCTTTTAGTTCATCTACAACGCGTTGTACACGTTGTCCTTTCGGTCCTACACAAGAACCTACTGGATCAACATCGATATTCTCTGCATATACAGAAATTTTAGAACGGTCGCCTGCTTCACGTGCTACAGAGCGAATTTCTACAGTTCCATCATAAATTTCTGGAACTTCCATTTCGAATAAACGTTTTAAAAGACCAGGATGTGTACGTGATACGTAAATTTGTGGTCCTTTTGTTGTCTTTTCTACTTTTGTAATAAATACGCGAATACGATCATGTGGTTTATATTGCTCATTTGGCATTTGCTCACTTACAGGTAATAAAGCTTCTACTTTACCTAAGCTTACATAGATGAAACGAGCATCTTGGCGCTGTACAATACCAACCATAATGTCTTCTTCACGATCACTAAATTCTGAATAAATTACACCACGTTCCGCCTCACGAACTCGTTGTGTTACAACTTGTTTTGCAGTTTGCGCTGCAATACGACCAAAATCTTTTGGCGTTACTTCAATTTCTAGTACGTCACCATCTTGGTAGTTTGGATTAATTTGTCTTGCCTCTTCTACAGAGATTTCAAGACGTGGATCAAACACATTATCTACAACGTCCTTACGTGCTAAAACTTGAATTGTTCCCACTTCTGGGTTAAAGCTCACACGAACGTTTTGTGCTTGGTTAAAATTGCGTTTATAAGCAGAGATTAATGCTGCTTCAATCGCATCAATAATAATATCTTTGCTAATACCTTTTTCTGACTCTAATACGAGCAAAGCATCTAACAACTCAGTGCTCATGCAGATCCCCCTTCTTACTAAAACGTAACAGCAAGTCGCGCATTTGCAACTTTATCCATTGGAATTTGGATTTCTTTTTTACGTGTTTTAATTGTTAATAGTAGTGTAATTGTATTACCGTCGTAGGAAAGTAGCTTTCCTTCAAACATCTTCTCACCATCAATCGGCTTATATGTTTTAATTGCCACTTGTTTTCCTACCGCTTGCTGGAAGTCTTTCTCTTTCTTTAATGGACGTTCCGCTCCAGGAGATGATACATCCAAAAAGTAAAGATGAGGAATTGGATCCTCTTTATCTAAAGCTTCGCTTAAACGTTCACTTACCGCACCGCATTCTTCAATTTCGACTCCCTTTTCAGAATCGATGAATACGCGTAAGAACCAGTCTTGTCCTTCTTGCACATACTCTACATCTACAAGTTCAAGATTTAACTCTTCAACGATTGGCTGCGCAAATGCTTCTACAATTTCTGTGACTTTCTTATCCATAAACAGCCTCCTTCCTGCCGCCATGTACCATTTACAAGAAAAGATCCCGTTCATAAAGACGGTCTATCTTATTCTTTCTCGTTAGCTAACAAAAGCCCCTGCCGTTAAGCAGGGAATATCTGTCTTAGTATTACCAAATTTAAGAAGTAAAACTTGTAACAAAATATGTATATACGACAGAAATATCTTTACTATCTACATAAGCAAAATGTAGATAGTAACACGAAAGAGTGGGTTTCCCCACTCTCTTTTTCACAAAATATACATGACATGGTTATCTCGGTTTATAGTATACCATAGCAAATGTTGATTTGCAAAGATTTTTCCTACCTATTAGAACAGTGACAATTGGTTTTGATCCGGTAAATCTCCTAGACAACCTTGACCATCTAAATACTCAATAATCGTTTTAGAAACCTTACTGCGCTGCTGTAAGTCTTCTTTTGATAAGAAATCACCATTTTTACGAGCTTCAACAATACTGAAAGCTGCGTTTGTACCAAGACCGGGAACTGCATTAAATGGAGGAATTAAAGTATCCCCATCAATTATAAATTCGGTTGCATGCGAGCGGTATAAATCAACCTTTTGGAATGAATAACCACGCTCACACATTTCAAGTGTCATTTCTAGTACCGTTAATAAACTCTTCTCTTTCGGTGCTGCATCCAATCCTTTTTGTGCAATTTCATCAATTTTTACACGTATGGATGCTGAACCTTTCGCCATCGCCTCTACATCAAAGTCATCTGCACGAACTGTAAAATATGCCGCATAGAATAAAAGTGCGAAATGTACTTTAAAGTATGCAATACGTACAGCCATAAGTACGTAAGCAGCCGCATGGGCTTTAGGGAACATGTACTTAATCTTCTTACATGAATCAATATACCAACCTGGTACATTGTTATTTCTCATTTCCTCTTCCCATTCTTCTGGTACACCTTTACCTTTACGCACCGACTCCATGATTTTGAAGGCTAATGATGGATCCAAGCCTTGATAAATTAAATATACCATGATGTCATCACGACAACCGATAACTTCACTCAGTGTACACGTACCGTTATAAATTAATTCATTCGCATTACCTAACCATACATCTGTACCATGGGACAGTCCAGAAATTTGGACAAGCTCTGAAAACGTCGTTGGTTTCGTTTCTTCTAACATTTGTCTTACGAATTTCGTACCAAACTCTGGTATACCAAGTGTACCTGTTTTACAGTTAATTTGTTCTTCCGTTACCCCTAAAGACTCTGGACCAGAGAAAATTTTCATTACTTCTGGATCATCCGTTGGGATTGTTTTCGGGTCAATACCACTTAAATCTTGAAGCATACGAATAACAGTCGGATCATCGTGTCCTAATATATCAAGTTTCAATAAATTATCATGAATTGAGTGGAAGTCAAAGTGCGTTGTTCTCCACTCAGCACCTATTGAATCAGCCGGAAACTGAATTGGTGAAAAGTCAAAAATATCCATGTAATCTGGTACAACGATAATACCACCTGGATGCTGTCCGGTCGTACGCTTTACACCTGTACATCCCGCAACTAAGCGATCAATCTCTGCATTTCGAATTGTTAAGTTATGATCATTAGCATAGCCTTTCACATACCCATAAGCGGTTTTTTCCGCAACCGTACCAATTGTTCCTGCGCGGTATACATAATCTTCACCGAACAGTAATTTCGTATAGTTATGGGCGCGTGGTTGGTATTCTCCGGAGAAATTCAAATCGATATCCGGTACCTTATCCCCTTTAAATCCAAGGAACGTTTCGAAAGGAATGTCATGCCCATCTTTCACATATGGAACATTACATGTTGGGCATTCTTTATCTGGTAAATCAAAACCAGAACCTACAGAACCGTCATTAAAGAACTCTGATTGTTTACACTTTGGACATACATAGTGCGGTGGTAATGGGTTTACTTCTGTAATTTCCATCATCGTTGCAACAAATGATGAACCTACCGATCCACGCGAACCTACTAGATAACCGTCCACTAACGATTTTTTCACAAGCTTATGTGAAATTAAATAAATAACGGCGAATCCATGTCCAATAATACTTTTCAATTCTTTTTCCAAACGAGCTTCTACAATTTCCGGTAGTTCATCTCCATAGATACTTCTTGCCATTATATAGCTCATATCACGTGTTTCATCATCAGCACCTTCAATTTTCGGTGTGTATAAATCATCTTTTACTGGACGAACATCACCAATTAATGACGCGATCTTGTGTGTATTTGTCACAACAATTTCTTTTGCTTTGTCTTCACCTAAGAATGAAAAACAATCTAGCATTTCATTTGTTGTACGGAAATGTACAGGCGGTAATGAATGGCGATTTAACGGATTAGCTCCTCCCTGCGAACTGACTAAAATTTTCCGATATATCGCGTCCTCTGGATCTAAATAATGCACATTCCCAGTAGCAACAACTGGCTTATCTAACGTCTCACCTAGTTTTACTAAGTTAGAAATTATTGTTTTTAACTGTCCTTCATCTCGAACGAGTTCACGTTCCACTAAATGACGTAACACTTCTGGAGGCATAACCTCAATGTAATCGTAAAACTGTGCAATTTCTTCTACTTCTTCAGGCGCTTTTTGCATCATAGCTTCAAACACTTCACCTTTGTCACAAGCTGTTCCTACTAAAATGCCTTCGCGATATTTTTTTAATAGTGATCGTGGTACACGTGGTACACGATAAAAGTAATTCAAGTGAGAATATGAAACAAGTTTATATAAGTTTTTCAACCCAACATCTGATGTGGCAAGTAACGTCATATGACTTGGACGCCCACGTTTATACGCATCCCCTTGTCCCATACTATCGTTTAGTTGATCGTGATATTCAAATCCCTTTTCAATCACATCTTTTAACATCTTCACAAGTAAATATCCCGTTGCTTCTGTATCATAAATCGCACGGTGATGTTGCGTTAATTCAATATCAAGCTTTTTACACATCGTATTTAATCGATGATTTTTCATTTCTGGGAATAAGAACCGTGCAAGTTCTAACGTATCAATAACTGGATTTTTCGTTTTTTCTATCCCAGCCTTTTTAAAACCTACGTTAATAAAGCCCATATCGAAGCTTGCGTTATGAGCAACAAGTGTATGGTCACCCATCCATTCCTCAAACTTTTTAAACACTTCGTCCACTTCTGGTGCATCAGTTAACATATCATCTGTAATACCTGTTAATTCAATAATCGTCGCCGATAATGGTTGATGAGGATTTGCGAAAGATTCAAAGCGATCAATAATTTCTCCACCTTTTACCTTTACAGCAGCTAACTCAATGACTGTATCATATACAGCAGATAACCCTGTTGTCTCAACGTCAAAGACAACATATGTTTCTTCTGCAAGTAGACGATGTGCTTCGTTATATGCTATCGGCACACCATCATTAACTAAATTTGCTTCTACACCATATAGAACTTTAACTCCAGCCTTTTTACCAGCAGAATATGCTTCTGGGAACGACTGTGCAACAGCATGGTCTGTAACTGCAATAGCCTCATGCCCCCATTTTCCGGCTTGGGCAACGAGCTTAGAAACAGAAGTAACAGCATCCATTTGACTCATTGGAGTATGAAGATGAAGTTCTACTCTTTTTTCCCCTTCTTTTGCTTTATCTTTACGAGAAGGCCCCGTTATTTCATTTATATCATTTGCGATCATAACTAAATCACGCACGAATGTATCATTTTGAACTGAACCACGCGCTTTTACCCAAGTTCCTTTTTTCAAGGATTGTAACATCGGGATATCTTCTTTATCACGTGAGAACATCTTAATCATAATAGAGTCCGTATAGTCAGTTATCTTTAAAGTTAATAATGTACGTCCACTACGAAGTTCTTTCGTCTCTACATGGAAAACATACCCTTGAACGGTTTTTCTTCTTTCTTCATCTTGAATTTCACGCAGCGGCGTAATCTCTTCATCTGGCTTAATAAGATAACCAAGCACAACTGGTCCTTCGTGAACAACATCACTTTCTTCAGCTTGCCTTTTAGCCATCTCTTCCATAGCCTGTATAACTCGTTGACGATCTTCTTCCTGTGTTTGCTCACGAAACTTTTGCATTTCTTCTGCATTTTGCTTTATATGTGTGTCTAACTGAAAACGCGGGAATCCAAAAGCTTCGTATTGATCACCTACTGGTTTCGTAACGTTTTTCTTTAAAGTAGTAGATTCCAGCTCATTATTCACATTCAATAGTAACTTCACGCCATTGACCTGCGGAAGTTGCTTCTTCAAGTACGCGAACATAGGTGAAAATGTAATTCGTTCTGTACAAAGCGGCCAATATGCCTTCACTTCTTCTTCTGTAAATTGTTTATTCTCTGCTTCTAATGCAAATGTTGTTCTTGCAATATGAGAAAATGATTGCTTAAGCTTTGTTTCTAGCAACTCATATAATTCTGTCGGCAAAATACGTGGCACTTGTAAGTCAAAATGCCAACTTTTATTCGCTTTATCAATAACTAGCTTTTCAATACCACCGCCATGTAAATATTGATTTATAAGGTCTTCTGGTATTTGCAACTGTTGGAGCAAAATTTGAAATCGCTCTTGTTGTTCATTTGTTAATGACATAAGCACTCTCCTTCCATTTGCTATTATAAATTGAAACGTACTACAAAGAAAGATTTCTTCCTTCTTCTTTTACAAAATACGTTTACAAAGAAAGAGAAGGTACCTCATTACGAGGTACCTCTTCTTATTTTAAAATATTAGCAATATATGTTTGAAGTTCTTCTACTTTCACTTCTTCAGACTCGCCTGTAGCACGTACTTTCACTTCTACAATACCTTCATCTGCTTTTTTACCAACTGTAACACGAACTGGAAGGCCGAATAAATCTGCATCTGCAAATTTAACACCTGCACGTTCTGCACGATCATCTAGTAATACTTCGTATCCTTGCTCTTGTAATGAGTTATAGATATTCCCACCCATTTCACGTTGTGCATCAGATTTCATATTTACTGGAATTACATGCACATGGAACGGTGCAACAGATTTTGGCCAAACTAA
Source organism: Bacillus sp. C30 (assembly GCF_040838255.1). NCBI lineage: Bacteria > Bacillati > Bacillota > Bacilli > Caryophanales > Bacillaceae > Bacillus > Bacillus sp. C30. The sequence continues at coordinate 17,153 of NZ_JBFPJH010000014.1, forward strand.
ACCATTCTCATCATTAAACTGCTCTGCAATTGCTGCCACTGTACGAGATACACCGATACCGTAACAACCCATAATAAGTGGTTTTGTTTTTCCGTTTTCATCTAGGAATGTTGCGTTCATTGCTTCACTATAACGAGTTCCTAATTTGAATACATGACCAACTTCAATTCCACGTGCGAAAAGAATTGTTCCATTTCCATCTGGAGATTGGTCTCCTTCTTGGATGAAGCGTAAATCTGTATATTGACTTACTTTAAAGTCACGTTCTGGATTTACATTTACATAATGGAATCCTTCTTCGTTCGCTCCTGAACATCCGTTGACAATTGATGCTACAGCATGGTCAGCGATAATTTCGATATCCCCTGTAACACCAATCGGTCCTAAAGAACCCACTTCACAGTTTAATAACTCTTTTATTTCTTCATGTGAAGCAAGCTCAACGACTGAAGCTCCGTATACATTCTTCACTTTTACATCATTGACTTCATGATCGCCACGAACAAGTACTACTACTAATTTCGCATCTACTTTAAACACCATAGATTTAATGCATTTTTCCGCTGCGATATTTAAGAATGCAGATACTTCTTCAATAGCTTTTTGATCTGGAGTTGCTACTTTTTCAAGTGCTTTTTCGGCTTCATCACTCTTCGTATACGTAGCAACAACAGGAGCCATTTCAATATTTGCCGCATAATCAGATGTATCAGAATACGCAATTGTATCTTCACCTACATCAGATAACACCATAAATTCGTGTGTATCTTTTCCACCCATTGCTCCAGAATCAGCGATAACTGCACGGAAATTCAAACCACAACGAGCAAAGATATTAGAATACGCTTCGTATAAACCGCTATATACTTCATCCAAACTTTCTTGTGTTGCATGGAAAGAATACGCATCTTTCATTAAAAATTCTCTTCCGCGTAATAAACCGAAACGTGGTCTTTGCTCATCACGGAATTTTGTTTGAATTTGATATAATGTTAATGGTAGTTTTTTGTATGATTTAATTTCATCACGTACAAGATCTGTAATTACTTCCTCATGAGTTGCCCCTAGCGCAAACTCGCGAGCATTACGATCTTTCATACGCATTAATTCTGATCCGTAAGAATACCAACGACCTGATTCTTGCCATAATTCAGAAGCTTGCATAGCTGGCATTAATAGTTCTACTGCCCCTGCGCGCTCCATTTCTTCACGAACAATACGTTCTACTTTGTGTAACACTTTTAAACCAAATGGTAGAAAACTATAAATACCAGAAGCATTTTGACGCATAAACCCTGCGCGAAGTAATAATTGATGACTCTTAATTTCAGCATCTGCTGGAACTTCACGTAATGTAGGACTGAATACCATACTTTGTTTCATTTATTCGCACCTCTTCATTTTACTCTTACACGCAATAAAACCCCTCACCTCGAGTTAGGTGAGGGATTTTATTCTATGAGCTCTATTTCATTATAAACTTCTTCTTATTTTACAAGAAAAACTTACGGATGTCATTCCATGTTACAACTAACATAAGCAACATTAATAATGCAAACCCAATAAAGTGAACCATTCCTTCTTTTTGACGATCAATTGGTTTTCCTCGTAACGCTTCAATTAAGAAGAAGAACAAACGTCCACCGTCTAAAGCTGGGACTGGTAATAAATTAAATAAACCAAGGTTAATACTTAAAACTGCCGCTAAACTTAGTACACGCGTAAATCCATAATCTACAACTTGATCTGTTAGATTATAAATTCCTACTGGACCTGACAACTCATTAATAGAAAATTGACCCGTTACTAATTTCACAAGAGAATCAAAAATTAGTTTCGTCCATTCGTATGTTTGTTCAAACCCTGATTTAATAGAACCCATCACTGTTTTCTCTACAGGAGAATAAACACCAATTCTACCAACTTCGTCTTTTCCTTCTTTATCAAGCGTTGGTGTTACTTTCACATTAAATTGCTCACTATCACGCTTTACATGTAACGTAATTTCTTTATTTGGGTTTTCACGTACAATCGTTACAACATCTTTCCATGTACTAGTGTTCTTCCCATTGATTGCTTGAATTGTATCGTTTTCTTTTAATCCAGCTTGTTCTGCAGCACTATTCTCCATTACTTTTCCGACCATTGGTTTGTCAACAGGAACTCCTTGTACAAATCCAAGAATCACAAAAATAACAAATGCTAGAATAAAGTTCATTGCAGGACCTGCAAAGATTGTTAGAGCACGTTGGCCCAATTTTTTAGAGCCAAATTGTCTATTGTACGGAGCGATTTGAATTTCTTCTCCCGCAGAAATGATACGAGCTTTTTCATTCACTCGGAATGTTTGCAGCTCTTCCTCGTACTCTTCATAACCCAAAATTGTAAGATTATGCTCTAAATCAGCTTGTTCGACTTCAATGACACGAACATTTGGATATTTTTCATGTCCGTCAAAAACTAATTTCACAACTTCGTCTTTTTCATTTAATACAAGTCCAACCTTTTTTCCAGGTTTTAACTCAACTGTGTCCGCATCCTCGCCAGCCATTCTTACATAGCCACCAAGGGGCAGTAATCGAATCGTATACACCGTTTCATTCTTTTCAAATGAGAATATTTTCGGACCAAAACCAATCGCAAACTCGCGGCACAAAATACCTGCTCTTTTTGCGAAATATAGATGCCCTAGCTCATGGAAAAATACGAGTGCACCGAAAATTAATATAAAGGCAATCGCTGTATTCAATTCCATAACCACCTTTGCTAAATTTGTTCCATCACAAACCGTCTTGTGGCTGCGTCAATTTCCTGAATTTCCTCTAAGCTCGGACGTGCAATGACAGTGTGATGGTGCATTGCTTTTTCAATGAGGTCTTCCACTGTTAAGAAACCAATTCTCTTTTGTAAAAAAGCTTCAACAGCTACTTCATTTGCCGCGTTCATTACAGCCGGCATACTTCCACCTGTCTTTCCAGCTTCATACGCAAAACGTAGACAACGGAAACGCTCTTGATTCATTTTCTCAAAATGCAATGTTCCCATTTCCCATAAATTTAACTGTTTCGTGTCTGAAAGAGGCAATCTATCAGGATATGTAAGCGCGTATTGAATCGGTACTCGCATATCAGGTGAGCCAAGCTGTGCCATTACACTACGATCTTCAAATTCAACCATAGAATGAATAATACTTTCTTTATGTAGAACAACATCGATTTGCTCATAAGGGATACCAAAAAGCCAGTGTGCTTCAATTACTTCTAGCCCCTTATTCATCATTGTAGCAGAATCAATTGTAATTTTCGAACCCATTGACCAGTTTGGATGACGAAGTGCATCTTCTACGGTCACTTGATGCAATTCATCTCTCGTTTTATCACGAAAACTTCCGCCTGAAGCAGTTATAATTAAGCGAGAGATTCTTTTTTCATTTTCACCATTCAAGCATTGAAAAATAGCTGAATGTTCACTGTCTACTGGAAGTAACGATACATTATGTTTTCGTGCTGCTTCCATTACAAGATGCCCTGCAGTTACTAACGTTTCTTTATTTGCAATTCCAATTGTTTTTTTCGCCTCAATTGCGCGGAGTGTCGGTAACAACCCTACGCTACCTACAACAGCATTCACTACAATTTCTGTATCTGGGTGCAGCGCTACTTCTAATAAGCCTTCGCTACCATATACTACTTTTGTATTACCAGAAACAGCTTGTAATTTTAAAACATCTTCCTCTCTTTGCACAGAGACAATTTGCGGGGAAAATTCTTGAATTACCTTTACTGCATAATCAACATTTTTCCCTACAGAAAAAGCAACGAGACGGAATTGGTCTGGGTGCGAGCGTAACACATCTAATGTTTGTGTACCGATTGATCCGCTTGCACCTAGTAAACTAATGTTTTTCATGACTCCAACCCCTCGTTCATTTATTAATTGTATTGTAATAAGAAGTATAGAATTGGTAACACAAATAACCAACTATCTGTTCGATCTAAAATACCACCATGTCCAGGTAAAATTGTACCTGAATCCTTTACACCATAATGGCGTTTAAATGCAGATTGCACTAAATCACCAATTTGTCCAAAAATAGAAATGATAATCGTCAGAACGATTAAAACTCCTACATTCGCTTCAACTGGGAAGAACATATTGTAAACAAGTGCAACAACAATTCCACAAACAATACCGCCTAATGAACCTTCAATCGTTTTATTCGGACTAATTTCTGGCCATAATTTTCTTTTTCCAAATGCTTTTCCTATGAAATATGCACCTGAATCAGTTGCCCATATGACAAATAGTGCACAGAACACATATTTGATTCCTAATATTCTCGTTTCATTTAAATATAAGAATCCCATTCCAACATATGTCGTTGCCATAAGTAAAAATGAAGCATTGTCAAAAGTAAATGTATTCTTAGAAAGGACTGTATATGATAAAAGTAATAAAACAATCACAAATGTGATTTCTAATTTACCTAACCCAATCCACGTAAACAGTTCTGATGCACTACTCGGAATTAAAATAATCCACAATAATACTGCAGCTAAAACTGTTGGTACCGAAATAAGCGTAAGCTTGTTCATACGAATTAATTCATATAAACCTATAGAAGCAAGTGCATACACTAAAACTGTAAAAGGCACGCCACCGTAAATTACGATGGGAATGAATAGCGCGGCAGCAATCACTCCAGTAATAATTCTCTGTTTCACTACCAAACCCTCTCTTTCTACACGCCTCCGAATCTGCGCCCTCTATGTTGAAAGTCTGTAATCGCATTTAGCAAATGTTCCTCGGTAAAATCTGGCCAATACACATCTGTAAACCAAAATTCCGAATAAGCAATTTGCCATAACATGAAATTACTAATACGTAGCTCTCCGCTTGTACGGATTAACAACTCTGGATCAGGTAAAGAACTCGTCATTAAGTAAGAAGAAATCTTTTCTTCACTTATTTCTTCCGAACGAATTTTTCCTTCCTCACTATCTTTCACCATATGTTGCACAGCAGAAACGATTTCATCTCGACTTCCATAGTTTAACGCGAAATTAAGAATTAATCCCGTATTCTCTTTCGTATCTTCCATGGCTTTTTCCATCGCTCTGCGCGTATGCGTAGGAAGACGATCTTTTTGCCCTATTACTCGGACTTGTACGTTTTCTTCAATCAACTCTGGTAAAAATGCACCTAAAAATTCTTCTGGAAGCTTCATCAAATAATCAACTTCTTTTTTCGGTCTTTTCCAGTTCTCAGTCGAAAAAGCATAAAGAGTTAATACTTTCACATCAAGCTTACTTGCAAATTTTGTGATTTTCTTCACAACTTGCATACCTTCATGATGACCAGCAATGCGAGGCATGGCTCTTCTCTTTGCCCATCTTCCATTACCATCCATAATAATAGCAATATGTTCTGGGATATATCCTTTTTTCACTTTTTCAATGAGATGATCAAACGATGTGACCTTTTTACTTTTAAAAAAAGGAAACTTTTTAAACATCATTCATACCCTCCAACAAGCAGACGTATGCCTAAAAGTGTAAAAAGACCCCCTTAAGAAGAGGGTCATATTTGCGAAATTATCGCTATTACACTTCCATAATTTCTTTTTCTTTGTTTTTTGCGATTTCGTCAACTTTTGCAATATATTTATCTGTTTCTTTTTGGATATCTTCAGTATACCCTCTTAAATCATCTTCTGTAATGTCGCCAGCTTTTTCAAGCTTCTTAAGGTCATCATTACTGTCACGACGTACGTTACGAACAGCAACTTTTGCTTCCTCAGCATATTTTTTCACAACTTTTACAAGATCGCGACGACGCTCTTCTGTTAATGCAGGGAATGCAATACGAATTACAGTTCCATCATTAGAAGGGTTTAAGCCTAAATCTGCTTTTAAAATTGCTTTTTCAATATCACCGATAGAAGTTTTATCATAAGGTTGAATTACAAGCAAACGTGCTTCTGGAACTGTAATGTTCGCTAATTGCACAACTGGTGTTGGTGCACCATAGTAATCAACTTGTACCTTATCTAATACAGACGAGCTTGCACGACCAGCGCGAACTGTTGCTAATTCACGAGAATAAGCAGCAACTGCTTTTTCCATTTTTTCATTTGAAGACTTCAATACTTGTTGTCCCATAATTTATTTCCCCCTTACAACTGTTCCAATATTTTCGCCTAAAACGGCACGTTTAATGTTACCTTTTTCCATAACCGAGAATACAATTAATGAAATATCATTATCCATACATAAAGAAGAAGCTGTAGAATCCATTACACCTAAACCTGCTTTTAATACATCTAAGTAAGTAAGTGTTTCGTATTTCGTAGCTGTTGGGTCAATAGATGGATCTGCGCTATATACGCCATCCACATTATTTTTCGCCATTAAAATAACGTCCGCTTCGATTTCAGCTGCACGTAATGCTGCTGTTGTATCTGTAGAGAAGTATGGGTTACCTGTACCTGCAGCAAAGATAACAACACGTTTTTTCTCTAAGTGACGAATTGCTTTACGACGAATGTAAGGCTCTGCCACTTGACGCATCTCAATTGAAGTTTGTACGCGAGTTTGAATTCCAATATTCTCTAAGCTATCTTGAAGAGCTAATGAATTCATAACTGTTGCTAACATGCCCATGTAATCTGCTCCTGCACGATCCATGCCCATTTCGCTTCCAATTTTCCCACGCCAAATGTTACCGCCACCAACAACAACAGCAACCTCTACATCAAGTTCTGCAATTTCTTTCACTTGTTCCGCAACTGACTTAATAACAGCTGGGTTAATTCCAAATCCTTGCTCGCCAGCTAAAGCTTCTCCGCTCAGCTTTAAAACGACACGATTATATTTCGGTTTACTCATAATGAACCTCCAATTGCTTACATCTTTATTTTAAAAAAGGGAACACAATGTGTTCCCTAATCTGTATTAGTTGTTACCTTTTACTTGGTTCATTACTTCTTCAGCAAAGTTGTCTTCGCGTTTTTCGATACCTTCACCAACAGCGTAGCGAACGAATCCTTTTAATGTTCCGCCTTTAGACTCAACGAATTGACGAACTTTCATGTCAGGATTCTTAACGAATGTTTGGTCAAGTAAGCAAATCTCTTCAAAGAATTTGCCAAGACGGCCTTCTACCATTTTCGCAACGATTTTTTCAGGCTTGCCTTCGTTTAAAGCTTGTTGTGTTAATACTTGACGCTCATGCTCAACTTCTTCAGCTGTTACAGCATCGCGGTCGATGTATTTAGGGTTAACTGCTGCGATGTGCATTGCTACATCTTTAGCAGCTGCTTCATCAGTAGAACCTTCAAGAACTGTTAATACACCAATACGTCCACCCATGTGTAGGTAAGCGCCGAATGCATCAGCATCAGTTTTTGATACGATTTCGAAACGACGAAGTGTAAGTTTTTCACCAATTTTAGCGATTGCTTCGTTGATGTGCTCTTCTACTGTTTTGCCGCCTTCGATTGTTTGAGCCATAGCTTCTTCAACGTTAGCAGGTTTGTTAGCTAATAAGTGAGCAGCTAATTCTTTAATTAACGCTTGGAAACCTTCGTTTTTCGCAACGAAATCAGTCTCAGAGTTTAATTCTAAGATTAAACCTTCGTTACCGTTTGTTTCGATGAAAGTTAAACCTTCAGCAGCGATGCGGTCTGCTTTTTTAGCAGCTTTCGCAATACCTTTTTCACGTAAGAAGTCAATTGCTTTCTCCATGTCGCCGTTAGTTTCTGTTAAAGCTTTTTTGCAGTCCATCATACCTGCGCCAGTTTTTTCACGAAGTTCTTTTACCATTTGTGCAGTGATTGCCATGTTTTTCATCCTCCTAAAATATGTATTTATACCTTAAAAAAGGTGATAAAAGGCCGAACCCCTTATCACCTTTCCAAATTTGTTACGCAGTAACAGTTTCTTCACCTTGTTTTGATTCAAGGATCGCGTCTGCCATTTTAGATGTAAGAAGTTTTACAGCACGAATTGCATCATCGTTTGCTGGGATAACGTGATCGATTTCGTCTGGATCACAGTTTGTATCAACGATACCGATGATTGGAATGTGTAATTTGCGCGCTTCAGCAACTGCAATACGCTCTTTACGAGGGTCTACTACGAATAATGCACTTGGAAGACCTTTCATATCTTTAATACCGCCTAAGAATTTCTCAAGACGCTCTAACTCTTTTTTAAGTTGAACAACTTCTTTCTTAGGAAGTACTTCGAAAGTACCATCTTCTTGCATTCTTTCGATATCTTTAAGACGCTTGATACGCTTTTGGATTGTTTGGAAGTTTGTTAAAGTTCCACCTAACCAACGTTGGTTAACGAAGTACATACCAGCACGAGTTGCTTCTTCTTTAATAGCTTCTTGTGCTTGTTTTTTAGTACCTACGAATAAAATGTCTCCACCTTCAGCAGCGATGTCACGCATCGTTCTGTAAGCTTCCTCAACTTTTTTCACAGTTTTTTGTAAGTCGATGATGTAGATACCGTTACGCTCTGTGAAGATGTAACGCTTCATTTTTGGGTTCCAACGACGAGTTTGATGTCCGAAATGAACACCAGCTTCAAGCAATTGTTTCATAGAAATTACTGACATAATTTAGTTCCTCCTAAATGGTTTTTTGATATCCTCCGTTTACTTCATCTCTAAGCGAAACTACGAACGTAGCACCAACACTTAAATCAGTAAACGTGTGTACTTTGTACTGACACCACTGCTTACTATATCATACTGAAATATTACAATCAAGTCGAAAATGCGAACAATGTAAAACTTTCTTTTTTTTACGCTCAAATTCTAGTATTACCAACCTTCAATTCCTTTAAGCAAGGAATTGAAGGTTAATTAATAGTTTTCTAATGAATGTTGTCATGACGCCTTACGTAAGCAAAATCATTCACTTAAAAAAACAAAAAACTCTCCTCAAGCGAGGAGAGTTTTTTTATAAATTAGTTTGTTTTTAATTTAGCAAGTTCCTGTAGAAACTTGTCGTTTAGCACTTTAATGTATGTTCCTTTCATACCTAAAGAACGAGACTCAATAACACCAGCACTTTCTAATTTACGTAGTGCATTTACGATTACCGAACGAGTAATTCCTACGCGATCAGCAATTTTACTTGCAACAAGTAAACCTTCTGTTCCATTTAATTCTTCGAAGATATGCTCGATTGCTTCTAACTCACTGTAAGATAATGAGCTAATCGCCATTTGAACAACAGCTTTACTACGTGCTTCCTCTTCGATTTCTTCTGCTTTTTCACGTAAGATTTCCATACCTACAACAGTTGAGCTGTATTCAGCAAGAATTAAATCATCGTCTAAGAACTCTTGACCAAGACGAGCTAATACTAGTGTACCTAGACGCTCACCGCCACCAACGATTGGTACGATTGTAGTTAAACCTTGACCGAATAATTCTCTATTTTCTACTGGGAATGCTGTGTAGTCACTATCCACACCTAAATTTGAAGATGTTTCTGTAACATTGAATAAACTTTGCGTATACTCTTCTGGGAATTGACGCTCTGCAAGCATGTGCTTCATACGTTCGTTTTCGATTTGTTGGTGAATCGCATATCCTAATAATTTACCGCGACGACTTACAACGAACACGTTCGCTTCAATTACTTCACACATTGTGTCAGACATCTCTCTAAAGTTTACAGGCTTTCCTGCTGCGCTCTGTAATAACGCATTTAATTTTCTCGTTTTTGCTAATAATTCCATTTCAAAATTTCCTCCTACATGTTACTTACATATTTTTTCATCACTTGGAAACTAGGGCGAGTCACCTGATGACACTATTACAAAATAAACTGGCTCACATCTTTATTTTTAGCTATTGTCGCTAATTTTTCCTCAACATATTGAGGTGTTATCGTTATTTTCTCTAACGTAATTTCAGATGCCTCAAACGATAAATCTTCAAGGAGCTTCTCCATAACAGTATGAAGTCTTCTCGCTCCAATATTATCTGTATCCTGATTAACTTGATAAGCAATCTCAGCAATCTTACGAATAGCTTCGTCTGAAAATTCAATTTCTATACCTTCAGTCGCTAATAACGCCGTGTACTGTTTAATTAGCGCATTGTCAGGCTCGATTAATATTTTAACAAAATCATCCGCCGATAATTTTGTTAATTCTACTCGAATCGGAAATCTCCCTTGCAATTCCGGAATTAAATCCGACGGTTTAGACATATGGAACGCTCCAGCTGCAACAAATAAAATATAATCCGTTTTTACTGATCCGTATTTCGTTGCTACATTCGACCCTTCTACAATCGGTAAAATGTCACGTTGCACACCTTCACGCGATACATCTACGCTATTCGACTGCTTACCAGCAATTTTGTCAATTTCATCGATAAAAATAATCCCGAGCTGTTCAGCACGATAAACAGCCTCTTGTGTAACTTCATCCATATCAATTAAGCGCTGTGCCTCTTCATTTGTCAAGAGTTTTCTTGCTTCTTTTACAGAAAGTTTACGTTTTTTCGTTTTTTTCGGCATGATACTTCCTAGTGCATCTTGGAAATTCATTCCCATTTGCTCCATGCCAGTTCCTTGCAACATATCAAACATAGAAGACTGTTGTTCCGTCACTTCGATCGATATCACTTCATCTTCAAGAAGGCCTGCCGCAAGCTTTCTTTCCACATCTTGACGTTTCTTTTCGATTTCATCATCTTCCTGTGCATCAGATGTTTGGTTTGAATTTTGATTACCACCAAAAAGCATTTCTAATGGATTTTTAAATCCAGATTGTTTCTCCGGACTCGGCACTAAAATTTCAACAAGACGTTGATTCGCTTGCTCTTCTGCTTTATCTTGAACTTTAACTACCATTTCCTCTTTCACAATGCGAACAGACGTTTCAACAAGGTCGCGGACCATCGACTCTACATCTCGACCCACATATCCAACTTCTGTAAATTTTGTCGCTTCAACCTTAATAAAAGGTGCTCCAACGAGTTTCGCCATTCGCCGTGCTACCTCTGTTTTACCAACACCTGTCGGTCCAATCATTAAAATGTTTTTAGGTGCAATTTCATCACGTAAATTTTCAACTAATTTACTGCGACGGTATCGATTTCGTAGAGCTACAGCAACCGCTTTCTTTGCATCTTTTTGACCGATGATGTATTGATCTAATTTTTCCACAATTTGACGCGGAGTAAAATGTAAATGCATATAAAATGCCTCCCTTACGATTCTACAATTCTTCAACAATTATGTTGTGGTTCGTATAAACACAAATATCGCCTGCAATTTCTAAACTGGCCTTCGCAATTTGTTTCGCTGTTAAATGTTCACTTGCATGTTGCTTTAAAGCACGACCAGCAGCAAGTGCATAATGTCCGCCTGAACCAATTGCTAAAATACCATCATCTGGTTCAATCACTTCTCCTGTACCTGAAACAAGGAGCATCGTTGTTTTATCCATAACAATGAGCATTGCTTCTAGCTGACGTAGCATTTTATCACCACGCCATTGTTTCGCCATCTCAACTGCAGCGCGCTGCAAGTTGCCATTATACTCTTCTAATTTCCCTTCAAACATTTCAAAAAGAGTAAATGCATCAGCAACTGATCCTGCAAAACCAGCTAAAACTTTCCCTTGGAAAAGTTTGCGAACTTTGCGAGCTGTATGTTTCATTACAACAGCATTCCCCATCGTTACCTGACCATCTCCAGCCATTGCACATTCTCCATTATGATGAACTGCAAATATCGTTGTAGCGTGGAAATTTCCCATAGAAAAAACTCCTTTATATGTTTTTATAGCCTTAAAAGCAATTTATGCCCGCGGGTGATGCTTCATGTACACAGAACGCAATCTTTCTTTAGAGACATGCGTATAAATTTGTGTGGTTGACAAATTCTCATGACCTAATAGCTCCTGCACAGTACGTAAATCCGCTCCTTCATCCAACATATGTGTAGCAAATGTATGCCTTAACATATGGGGACTTATCCGCATTGTAAGTGAAGCTTTCTTAATGAGTTCGTTCAAAACATAACGTACACCCTGATCTGTTAACGGCTTACCTTTCGCATTTAAAAATACCATATGAGATTGTTCTTCAGTCTTTTGAGCTAACTGTTTTCTCCCGTTCTCTATATAAGTAATTAAAGCATCTTGTGCATAGCTTCCGAACGGAATATATCTTTGTTTTTTCCCTTTTCCCATCACTAAAATTGTTCCCACTGCAAAGTCAATGTCGGTAAGTTGCAAATTAACGCATTCGCTTACACGAATCCCAGTTGCATACATCAACTCTAATAAAGCTTGATTCCTTTGACCTAATGGTGCCCCTGTATCAGAAACTTCAAACAATTCCTCTAACTCTTCAGCATATAAAAACTTTGGGATTGACAATTCTTTCTTGGGAAGTGACGCAAGTGCAAACGGATTATCTTTTTGATAACCTTCACGCATCAAAAAACGATATAAACTTCGTAAGCTTGATACTTTCCTTGCGACAGATTTACGGGCTAACTTCTGATCGTGCAACGTCGTCAAGTATAAACGAACATCCGCGTATGTAACATCTAAAAAAGAGGATATGCCTTCTCGCTCCATAAATTGCACAAAATGTTCTAAATCATTTTGATAACTTGCAATTGTATATTTTGAATAATTTCTTTCAATTTGTAAATATCCAACGAATAATTGTAACAATTTCTTCACATTCACATCCATATAATTCACCTCAATAAAGGCTACTAAATCGTATCACAACTTAGTAGCCTTTGCAAGAAATTTAATTAAATATTTACAAAATTTTGAATTGTTTCCAAAGCGCGTGTAGCATACGCTTCATTTCGCTCTTGTTTCTTTTTAATTTTCTTCTCTAACGGTGTAAATAAACCAAAGTTTGCATTCATTGGCTGGAAGTTTTTCGCATTTGTCGCAGTAATATAATTCGCCATACTTCCCATTGCAGTTACAGGTGGTAATACAACTGGCTCTTCACCTTGTACAAGTCGAGCAGCGTTAATACCCGCTAATAATCCTGATGCTGCTGATTCAACATAACCCTCTACACCAGTCATTTGACCAGCGAAGAATAAATCATCACGTTGTTTATATTGATATGTTGGACGAAGCAAATTAGGCGAATTAATAAACGTATTACGATGCATTACACCATAACGTACAATCTCTGCGTTTTCTAGTCCTGGAATTAGCTGTAACACTTCTTTTTGTGGCCCCCACTTTAAATGTGTTTGGAAGCCTACAATATTGTATAATGTTCCTGCTGCATCATCTTGACGTAACTGAACAACCGCATACGGTGTTTTCCCTGTTTTCGGATCTTCTAACCCAACAGGCTTCATCGGTCCAAATACTAACGTCTGTCTTCCTCTACTTGCCATAACTTCTACTGGCATACAACCTTCAAAGAAAATTTCTTTTTCAAATTCTTTTAAAGGCACTGTCTCAGCAGCAATTAAAGCCTCATAAAAACGATCAAACTCTTCTTCTGTCATTGGACAGTTTAAATATGCCGCTTCACCTTTATCATAACGGGATTTTAAATATACTTTATTCATGTCAATGCTGTCTTTCTCAACGATTGGCGCTGCAGCATCATAGAAATAAAAATAATCTTCACCTGTTAGTTTTTTTAATTGTGCAGAAAGATCCGGAGACGTAAGTGGACCTGTCGCAATAACAGTTGGTCCCTCTGGAATTTCAGTGATTTCCTCATTCATTACAGTTACGTTCGGATGATTTTTCACATATTCAGTCACTTTCGCCGCGAATTCATGACGGTCTACAGCTAAAGCACCTCCTGCTGGTACAGAGCACTCATCAGCTGCACGAATAATGACAGAATCCATTAGACGCATTTCTTCTTTAATAACACCAACAGCATTTGTCAATGTGTTTGCGCGAAGTGAGTTACTACATACTAATTCAGCAAATTTATCTGTATGATGAGCTGGTGTTTGCCTTACTGGTCTCATTTCATATAATTTTACTTGGACACCACGCTTTGCAATTTGGTAAGCTGCTTCGCTTCCTGCAAGACCTGCGCCAATGACGTTTACTACTTGTGTTGTCATATATATCACCTTTCCTTTTCTTCCCGAAAAAAATGTGAGCAGTTACGCTCACATTTGTTGTTCTTCTTCATAATCACACGAAATACATTGTACTTGCACGCCTTTTTTTAACTTTTTCTCTACGAGCATACCTTCACACTTCGGACATTTACGACCTATCGGCTTATCCCAAGATACAAAGTCACATTCTGGATACGTACCGCATCCGTAGAAAAGGCGTTTCTTTTTATTACTACGGCGTTCAATAATTTGCCCTTTATCACACTTCGGACAAGTAACACCGATTTCTTTTACAATCGGTTTTGTATTACGACATTCCGGGAAATTTGAACAAGCCATAAACTTCCCATATTTACCCATTTTAAAGACCATCGGGTGACTACATAATTCACAGTCTTCCCCAGCTGGTTCATCTTTAATTTCCACTTCACGCATTTCTTTTTCCGCTTTTTCTAAGCGCGGTTCAAATCCTACGTAGAAATCATCAACAATTTTCACCCAATTTGCATTTCCTTCTTCTACTTCATCAAGGCTTTGCTCCATATTGGCAGTAAATTCAATGTTAATAATTTCTGGGAAAAACTCTAAAATAAGTTCGATTACTATTCCACCAAGCTCAGTCGGAACGAAGCGTTTATTATCTAAAGCAACGTATCCTCGTTTTTGGATTGTTTCAAGTGTCGGTACATAAGTAGACGGTCTCCCAATTCCAAGCTCTTCAAGTGTTCTTACTAGACGAGCCTCTGTGTAACGCGGCGGAGGCTGTGTGTAATGTTGCTTTGGTTCTATATCTTTTGAAAATACAGTTTCACCTACTTCTAACGGTGGCAACATCTTATCCTTTTCTTCCGCACCATCATCTTTCGACTCTACGTACACTTTCATAAATCCTGGGAACTTTACAACTGATCCACTTGCACGGAACTGAACATTGTTATTAATGAGTTTCGCTGTAACAGTATCCATTATAGCAGATGCCATTTGACTTGCAACAAATCGCTCCCAAATCAGTTTATACAAACGGAGTTGATCACGACTTAAGAAACTTTTTAGTTCCTCTGGCTTTCTCATTACCGAAGTAGGACGAATCGCCTCATGCGCATCTTGTGCTTTCGACTTTTTCGTTTCTTTCCTCTTCTCTGTTCCTATGTATTCCGCACCAAACGCCTCAGTAATGTAATCACGAGCCTCTGTTTGAGCTGTTTCTGAGATACGTGTTGAATCAGTTCTCATATACGTAATAAGACCTACAGTCCCTTGTTTTCCAAGATCTATCCCTTCATACAGCTGCTGTGCAAGCATCATTGTTTTCTTTGCTCGCATATTTAACTTACGCGCTGCCTCTTGTTGCAAGGAAGATGTTGTAAACGGTAATGCAGGGTTACGCTTTCGCTCTTTTCGCGTTACATTTTCAACCGAAAACGCATTGTCTTTCATCTTTTCGATTATTTCGTTCACTTGTGCTTCGTTCGTTAATTGAACTTTTTCACCATCTACACCGTAAAAGCTTGCTTCAAATGTGTCTTTCCCTTTCACAAATTCTGTTTTAATTGTCCAGAATTCTTCAGGTTCAAAACTTTGAATTTCTTTTTCACGTTCGATGATTAAACGAACTGCTACAGATTGTACGCGTCCTGCACTTAATCCTTTTTTTACTTTCTTCCATAATAAAGGACTAATATTGTAACCAACAAGACGATCGAGTATACGCCTTGCCTGTTGTGCATCTACTAAATCCATATTAATTGCACGAGGATATTTAAATGATTCTTTTATTGCATCTTTTGTAATCTCATTAAATACAACTCGGCAATCTGATTCAACGTCCACATTTAACGTATTTGCTAAATGCCAAGCAATTGCTTCTCCTTCACGATCCGGATCGGCCGCGAGATAGACTTTCTTTGCTTTTTTTGCCGCTGATTTTAAATCTTTTAAAACGGGACCCTTACCACGAATGGTAATATACTTCGGAGTGAAGTTATTCTTTACTTCTATCCCCATTTGGCTTTTAGGTAAATCGCGGACATGTCCCATGGACGCGACGACTTTGTATTTTTTCCCTAAATATTTTTCAATGGTCTTCGCCTTAGAAGGCGACTCCACGATTACGAGGTAATCTGACATGCTAGTGCCTCCTTAAGAGGTGGATTCAAGTCTTCATCAATCTTATTGATTTCTCTTGTTTTTGTCAATCAAGAATGAATATACCATACAGCGACAATCTACCATTTGTCAATAATTGTTTAATAAAAACATAAAAATATATGGTTAATTTAAAATTTCTTCAAGGATATCCTCCGCATTTCTTACTAGCTTGGCGCCTTGTTGAATTAGATGATTCGTTCCTGCTGCACTCTCTATAAATATAGGTCCAGGAAGCGCAAACACCTCTCTATTTTGTTCTAGCGCAAGGTCTGCAGTAATAAGGGATCCACTTCTCGTTTTTGCTTCTACAACTAAAACACCTTTACTTATACCGCTAATAATTCGATTTCTTTTTGGGAAATACCATTTTTTCGGCACATAATGGGGCGGATACTCTGTCAATAACAATATATAATCTTTCCACGTGTCATATAAACCTCTATTCTCCTTTGGATACATATAAGATAATCCGTGTCCTAATATTGCAATGGTCGGGCAATGCTGCCTTACTGTAACTTCATGAGCAATTGTATCTATCCCTCTTGCAAACCCACTAACAATAAGCCATTCTTTTTCAAGTAAAGGTTGTAAAATAAACTTCATACTCTCCTTTCCATATAAAGACGGTTCTCTCGTTCCAACAATCGCTAATTTATTTACTTTATTTAGAAAATATCTTTCTCCTTTTCCGTATAAAACAAAAGGGGGATCTTGTATTTCTCGCAGTAATTGTGGATAGTCCTTATCCCATATTGTTATATAAAATATTCTCTTTTTTTCTAACTGGGATACATATTGTTGGAGATTTGAAATTTGAAGAAAATTTACTAGTTCTAAAGATTTTTTCGAGGATATTCCAGCGTAATATTCAAATTATTTCGGACTAAAAGTGTATATTCCCTTCAGTTCTGGATCAACATATAGTAGTCTCTCCATCGCCTTCCAATGATCCGCCAACATGTAATGAAGGTGCAATAAACGTTCTCTTTTCATCTCAATTCTCCTTACCCATAATTTTTATTATGTAAACAAAAAATGTGTAAAAAGACACCCTCTAATAAGAAGGTGTCTTTCAAAAAGATTAGTAGTTTTTACAAGTCTCAAATAATCCCTTTTCTTTTAAAACAGAGATTAATGTTTCACCCATAACAGCTGGTGTTTCCGCTACTTTAATACCACAAGCTTCCATTGTTTTAATCTTTTCAGCAGCAGTTCCTTTGCCGCCAGAAATGATCGCCCCAGCATGACCCATACGTTTGCCTTCAGGCGCTGTTTGACCACCAATGAAGCCTACAACTGGTTTTGTCATATTAGCTTGTACCCATTCTGCTGCTTCTTCTTCTGCCGTACCGCCGATTTCACCAATCATAATTACAGCATGCGTTTCTTCATCTTCATTAAATGCTTTTAACGCATCAATAAAGTCCGTACCGTTAACAGGGTCTCCCCCGATACCTACAGCAGTAGATTGGCCAATACCTTCTTGCGTTAACTGATGTACAGCTTCATACGTTAATGTACCAGAGCGAGATACGATACCAACATGACCTTTTTTGTGAATATATCCTGGCATAATACCAATTTTACATTCGTCAGGTGTAATGACACCAGGGCAGTTTGGTCCAAGTAAACGTGTATGTTTACCCGCCATATATCTCTTTACATTTACCATATCTAATACAGGGATTCCTTCAGTAATACATACTACTAAATCAATCTTTGCATCAACTGCTTCCATAATTGCATCAGCCGCAAAAGCGGGTGGAACGTATACAACTGAAGCGTTTGCGCCTGTTGCTTTCACAGCATCTTCTACTGTATCAAATACTGGTACGCCTTCAATATCAGTGCCACCTTTACCTGGTGTTACACCACCTACAATTTTCGTACCGTATTCAATCATTTGCTTTGTATGGAATAACCCTTGAGAACCTGTAATACCTTGAACAATAACTTTTGTATCTTTATTAACTAATACGCTCATTTTTCTCCCCCGCTTTCTATTAGCCCACTAGTGAAACAATTTTTTGTGCACCGTCTGCCATAGATTCTGCTGCAACAATATTTAAACCAGACTCATTTAAAATTTTCTTTCCTAGCTCTACGTTTGTACCTTCAAGACGTACAACTAAAGGCAACTCAAGACCTACCTGCTTCGTCGCTTCAATAACACCTTCTGCGATAACATCACACTTCATAATGCCACCAAAAATGTTAACGAAGATACCCTTTACATTTTTGTCAGAAAGGATAATTTTGAATGCTTCTGTAACTTTTTCAGCTGTTGCGCCACCACCAACATCTAAGAAGTTAGCCGGGTCACCATGGTAATGTTTAATGATATCCATTGTAGCCATTGCTAAACCTGCACCATTAACCATACAACCGATATTTCCATCTAAAGGAATGTAGTTTAAATCATATTTAGAAGCTTCAATTTCTTTTGAATCTTCTTCTTCAAGATCACGAAGTTCTAAAATGTCTTTATTGCGATATAACGCATTAGAATCAAAGTTTAATTTTGCATCTAACGCCATAACTTTACCATCACCTGTTGTAACAAGTGGATTAATCTCAGCGATAGAGCAATCTTTTTCGATAAACGCACTGTATAAGCCCATCATAAACTTCACAGCTTGTCCTACAAGTTCTTTTGGAATATTGATGTTAAACGCGATTCTACGCGCTTGGAAACCTTGTAAACCTACTGCTGGATCAATATATTCTTTAAAGATTTTTTCAGGCGTTTTTTCTGCTACTTCTTCAATTTCTGTTCCACCTTCTTCAGATGCCATTAAAACAACTTGAGAAGTTGCACGATCTAATACAAGACCTACATAATATTCTTTTTTAATATCGCAACCTTCTTCGATAAGTAAGCGTTTTACTTCCTTACCTTCAGGACCTGTTTGATGCGTCACAAGTGTAGTTCCTAAAATGCTTTCTGCATATGTACGAACTTCTTCTAAATTTTTCGCAACTTTTACACCGCCAGCTTTGCCGCGTCCACCAGCGTGAATTTGCGCTTTAACTACACATACTTCCGTTCCTAATTCTTTCGCTGCTTCTACAGCTTCTTCTACTGTAAATGCAACCTTCCCGTTCGGAACGCTAACCCCATAGCTTCTAAGGACTGCCTTACCTTGGTACTCATGGATATTCATGGTCCCATCCTCCCCTGTTTTCCTGTTTTACTCGAAAAGTTTTTTAATGTTTAAAAAACATTACATTGCCATTGTATAAGATGATTGGCACGCTGTCTACAATAAAGTGTCAGAAAACTGAAATCGCTTTATTCTTTTTCGAAAATAATAATGTTTATATACCAAAATAAAAAATAAGCTGTGAATATAC
>NZ_JBFPJH010000166.1:0-7232 GCF_040838255.1 Bacillus sp. C30
ACTCTTAAATCAGTACTTGTTCTATAAAGAAAGTTAGTATAACTTTCTCCTTAACTTGTTGCATTTCATTTTATAATTTTCCAACGGAAAAAACGCTCTATAGCAATCACCCCCGCCATCAACTCCATGCACTTCCGTTATTCGTTATATGCAAAGGTTAGGTTATTTACCTTTAACAAAGGTACCGATATTCCTATAAATTCACTGTATACCCTGTTATTCTTATTTCAAGATACTTAATAATGTTAATAAAGGAGATGTAATATATGCATTCTATTAAAAGATATAAAAAGGTGGCAATTGTAGCTCCACTCGTTTGCTTATTGGGAACAGGACTAACATTTGTAAATAAACCGATACCGGCTGCCGCTGCAGTAACTACAAATTATTCTACAGCAGATTCTGTATCAGATTTTCACCCCATTAATAAATACACTTTAGCGGGAGATCTATACGAACGATATATGAGAGTTATGGACAGACACCCTGAATTAGTTGCTTTATATGGTCTGAAACCAGCTAATCAACAAGAGTTAAACAAAGACGACAAATTGACAGCTTTCTATGCTCAAATCATACGAGATCATAAGCAGACAACAGGAATCGCTATGGGACCACAAGACAAAATACTGAGTGGAATTACTCCATTTTTTGATTGGATTCCTGAATATTCCAATCTTTCTACTCAAAATGTAATTAACTTAGATAATCCAAAAGTGGATAATTATAAAGAAGATAATATTGAAGTAGCTAGTTATACTAATGACACAGAATTAGAACAAACTTTCGCGACTCCTTCAACAACAAAAAAAGTAACAGATTCTTTCACATATTCTAATTCAGAAGGTGGAAAACTAGGAGCTTCTGCCGCGACGACAGTTAGAGCGGGGATTCCACTAGCGCAAGCTCAAGAAACTCTTACAATATCATTTGAAGCAAATTATAATCATACGAGCTCAAATACATCTTCCACTGAAAAGACGGTTACATATCCATCTCAAACACTTAAGTGCCTACCAGGATATAAAACTTCTTTAATTATAAAATTATCTGAAGCAAATTTTTCTGGTACAATGAACTTTGATGTTGAGCCAGCTATGAATCAATTAATAGATGGTATAGAAAAAAATTGGCAAGATGCCCAGAAAATAACGGGAGACAAAAGCTTAGATCTCACAGTCCCAAATCGACAAGAATTTTTATATAATCTGTATAAGTATTCAGATTTACCAATTCCATCTTATGTTAAATTAGATGACGAAAAGAAAACCGTATCATTTGGAAAAGTTACATCCAAATATACAGGTGTAGCAGGTCATTTATCAGAAGCAACTGCAGCACAAGTAAAACTGGAACCACTTAATCCAGCAAAGAAACCAATTATCATGCCTTTAAAACAATATCAACAAAAGATTGAAAACCATGAATCCTTTTAAGTAACGAACAAGCCGCAAATTGCGGCTTGTTTTATTTGAAGAAATAATGGAAGAAATCGGAGTAGATATCATATATCAAGAAAAAGTATCAGATGCTACGCAAGATAGACCTGAACTTCAAAATATATTAGGTGAACTTAAAGAAGGAGACACCATTTATGTCACAGATTTGACTCGAATTACCCGAAGTACAAGAGACTTATTTGAATTAGTTAATTACATAAAGAGTAAACAAGCAAACTTAAAATCAATAAAAGATACTTGGTTAGACTTATCTGAGGAAAATCCATATAGTCATTTCTTAATGACAGTAATAGGAGGAGTAAATCAATTAGAATGAGGCTTAATCCGAATGCGCAAACGTGAAGGAATTAACCTTGCTAAAAAAGAGGGGAAATATCAAGGGCGAGTTCAAAAATATCATGAGAAATATGCAGGAATGAATTATACAATGAAGCTTTATGAAGAAGGAAATATGACAGTAAAATAGATTTGTGAAATTACGAGTGTATCCAGATCCTCTTTATATAGGAAGATACACGGCTCAAAATAAACGAATACATTATACTCTTTGAAAATACCCTTATTTTGGATATGTTATTGCGGACTAGAACAGCAACCCTGTCACTAGGCCTATTACTCTAATAAAGAATAAAACTAAAAATTCCTAAAGGTACGCGTTTATGTATAAATAACAAAATAACTATTTTCCTTTTTCTAATTAGCGCATACATGTTTAATTGTTATTTTGATACAGCCTCAGGCATGATTGGCTCAAAAAGAAGGAATCGAATTTATTTAGATAAAAACCGGGGCTTATGTGCTCATCTTATCTTACAAAAGTGTAAGGGAAATGTAATGTTAATCAATAGCAGTTCATCTCCAAAAAACGCAAAATAGATAATGGAAAAACAAACGTAGGAGGATATATATGACGAAACCAGTTGTAGACGTGAAAAACGTTCAAAAAGTATACGGTAAAAAAGGGGAGAACCAATCATATGCGTTAAAAGGTGTATCATTTTCAATTCAAGAGGGTGAGTTTGTTGGCATTATGGGACCATCTGGTTCTGGTAAAACGACGTTATTAAATGTAATTTCAACGCTTGATAAAGCGACAGGCGGCGTTGTTGAAATTGCAGGAACGGATATTACGAAAATGAAGCAAGCTGAGCTTATCTCAAGTAAGACAAACTTTATGTCGAGCTGGATTAAAGTCAAAAGTTGTCACGTATTATAAGAAAAGAAAGCAAGAACATCATACATTTCCAAATATATTAGAACGATCCTTTAAACCTGGTAAGAAAGACGTTCCAACTGTTGTATGTGATATCACAGAGTTTCGTTTAACGAATGGGCTGAAAGTATATTTTTGTGCCGCATTAGATATTAGCACCCGTCGGGTGCTTAGCTATTCGTTAGATACTCACCAAGATGCTCAATTAGTCAAAGATACAATTCAGCAAGTCAAAACTGTTTATGGGGGTAAAAAAAGGATTCTATTTCATAGTGATCCAGGATCTCAGTTTACCAGTTATACAGTTACTGATTTTTGTAATCAACAAAAGATTCAACAAAGTATGTCCCGAAAGGGGACGCCGTGATGGAATCGTTTTTTAGCATCTTTAAACGTGAATGTTTACATAGAGAAAAACTGATTTCTCTGGCTCAAGTTAATCAATTAGTGGCTGAATTTATTTATATGTATTATCATTCGGTTCGTATGCACATAAAAACCGTTATGTTTCAGTTTTTTGAACGCACAAAGTAGGGCAGGAGCCTTGTCTATTGTAAGAACTGTTGGTTCTCCAAAAGCTTTCACTAACCTTTTCATAAACATATAAGCGGCTTGATGATCCCTTGTTTTACGAAGTTGATATCCAAGGTGTATCCTTCTCGATCAATCGCACGATAAAGATAACACCACTCTCCTTTGATTTTGATGGAGGTTTCATCTAAATGCCATACGAAATGTGCTGATTTATTTTTCTTCTTCCAAATTTGATAAATCAAATTGCCATATTTATGCACCCAACGCATGATTGTTGTTGGGTGCACGGAAATTCCACGTTCTTTCAGGATTTCAGATACATCACGATAACTTAAAGAAAAACGACAATAATAGCCGACGGCTACCAAAATAATACCTTTCTTAAACTGTTTTCCTTTAAAATATTTCATGCATCATGCTCCTCGAATCATTTTTCTTACATTTTAATTTCACTTAGAAAACTTTGCAACAGAACCGTTTTATTTTATGTCCGTTTCCAACCCCCAATTTTTTTATTGTAGAATGATTAAAAGACGTGTACCATTGAATTTTCCATAATGATGCATTGGTAGGAAAGTGGGACACACATGCTTCATGTATTTAATTTCACGACTAAAATACCTCTTATATAGAATAATTTATCTTTATAATGTGTTCCAGGTTTACTTTATCACCTCAAGATATTTGAGCAAGGAGAAGAAATATATATGAAAACATGGATCAAACCTATTATTTGTGCAGGAATATTAGTAAGTGATGCAATGTCTGTAAGCGCTATGAATGTACAAGCAAGCGAAAATCAAATTGAGCAAAAGGATGCGGTGGGTTATCAATTGTATGCATCTATCCCATTAGAAAAGATAGGAAAGAGATATTATGAAGGTGACTTGTTTTTATTACAAATATCACCTACGATACAGAATCTTCTTAAGGGATCGGCTAACATCGATTCGGACGCGGACGGTCCAGTATTTATTGAAATACCCAGGGACATTGGAGTATTGTCTTTTAATCACATATTAAGGGGGACAATCAAAATTTTTATTCAAATACAAGAAATGGAGCCGTCAGGCTATGTGCTAAACGTCAAGGCAGAGTTTTATAATGAGAAAGGAGAATTGCACAAGTCTACCTTTTACGAGCAAATATACCAAAAGGAAGATAATGGAATCGGGGCGGATCCAAGTAATAAGCTCAGAAATATGTTAAGACTTGGTGGATAGAAATTGACCTTGTATTCTTTATAAATAAATACAATACTTGCAAAACATCCATTCAAATACTTTGCAAGTATTGAACAATATTGAGATTTAATGAGGTTACATGTATATAGCATTTACTATTTTAGGCGCTGCCATGATCGGTACAGAGTCTTATTTTATTGTGCTAAGGGAGTGATGACATAATTATGATTGGGTTAGTATGTATGTGTTTTACATTCTTTGTATCTTTTCCGATTGGTATATGTGTAGATACCAACAAACCAAATGACCATAATATCCCATTTGGGCACACCCTATTCGGAAATAAAAGGTTTTATGATGTGAAATTTGTCTGAATTAAAGTACTTTTTTGGATATAGACCGTCTAAAGAATAAGTTGTACTATCATTGATGGAGAAAAATGAATAAACTTAATGAAAAGGGTGTAAACATGAAAAAAATTTTAACCAGTGTACTAACTTTAGGAATGGCTGCAGCCTCACTTCCAGTAACGGCGTTAGCTGCGGATAATTCCGATCCTGTAACAAAAAGTGGAGAAAGATTGAAATATAATACGCCATACTATTTAAAAGATAAAAATTTACTTGATAACGGTGGAGTAACAGTTGAACCTCGAAAGCCTCTATTGGAACCTTGGACTCCTTATGATTATGTTCGGTTCTCTGATTCTTCAACTGATAATGGAGCACCTATTATTTTTGAGAATCAAGATAGAACAGACGGGTTCATAGGATCTGATGATAAGATAAGTATAAAATCAACGAAAACGAATTGGGAGGGATGTAAATATTGGACTCTTGGTGAAAACTCTGTTTATTTAAGTAATGATGATAAGGCAGATCATAGAATTTATGGATCGTCAGAAGATACTTCTATAGGAATAGGAATCCTTGATTTACCTACGTTCATTCCTGAGAGATTCGGTACTGGACATATGACTTGGGATTTTGTTGAATACAAAGGGGACTCTTGGATGAAACCTTATAGAACTGGCATGCGTAGTCCGAAACTTCCACCTTTAAATGACAGACAAACACCTTTTGAAGTGATTGAAGTTAGCGAATAAAAAACATTAAGAAGTAAAAAAGTCCCTTTATTTAAAGGTTTTTTTTATTACATATAATATGCTGTTATCCAAATGTGCGAAAGACATACCGAAACATTGGACAAAGTGACAAATATACTTTGTGATGGTGGGTACACGGGCACATCATTTGCACAATCGATAAAAGAAACAATTGATTGTTCGGTTGAAATCATCAAGCGCTCTGAACTTCATAAATTTGTTGTTTTTACCGAAACGCTGGATTGTGAACGAACACTTGAAAATAGTAGACAAAGTTGCTTATTGGCAGGTGTGGCGATTTTACTAAAAAGATTCTAGACAGGTTCTTACATTTTAATTTCACTTAGAAAACTTTGCACCAGAACCCAGTTGAGCGGGTTTTGTTTTAAATACGACCGTTTCGAATTCTTTTCTATATATCTTAGTTGGTAACTTAAGACGTGATAAATAATATCCTTGCTTATCTTGAATAGACTTAAAGTCTTGTAAACGAAAATATCCTAAGTCACGAATATATAGTTCATTCTTTTGTGCCATACCTGTTCGAGTCGCACCATACGCCTGATCACTTCGTTTTCCTGGTTCAATTTTCACATCAGAAAATTCTCCACTCAACAAGTCATACTCTAGTTGAATTTTCACACCAGCTTTATGACTACATCCTCCGGCACCAGGATAAGTAGATGCAAATCGATCCGGCACTTGAAATGTTGTAGAATCAAGGATAAGAATACGCTCAAAGTAAGCAGAAAGAGCATGAGAAATCTTAGATAATCCCCCAATTTTAGCTTGTAGAAGTGTAGTGAATACAGTTCGAAAGAAGGCTACAGAAGCCGAGTTAAATCGCCGATTAAGTCCCTCAGGACTTAATAAAATTCCTGTTGAAGTTTCTAATTGACTACAAAGTTGAGTAAGAGAGGTAGTAGCGATTTGTTGATTTAACCATACACACAAAGATAAAAAATGGTGCCCATGGCACTTGCGTTTTCGTTTCATTCCGCCTGCTTCTATAGCTAATTGATTAAGTGTAGCGGGAGACATATAGCGATATAACTCTTCGGCAAATAAAGACAGCTCTTGTTTTTGATGCATATTCATAAAAAGCACGTTACTATTCTCTTATTAACATAAGAGAATAGTAACGTGCTTTTAACTTCAAGAATGGTCTAAATCCTTAAGTTGATGAATGTGTGGTGGTACCCCTTGTATGTTTTGTAGTTGTAAACTTAATTCTTTTACTAACGGTGTCGTGTTGTAATTCGATTAACATCTTTGCAACAAACCCCCTGAGTATATAGCACGAATATTAATGTAGTAAGACTTCAAAGGTAACAAATTGTTTTAGTTGCTCTATTATATCTTGAAATTCATTTTTATGAAAGGATGCACAACGCCCCCTTACCTGAAAGACTTGCCCATTTACATATTGTGGTTCTAAATACGTAATCACGAATATATCCAAATTACTAACAGGAAAACAATAATAAATAACTTTTTTTCCCGCCCATGCTAATAGATAAAGTGTTTTTATTTTTTGTTTTGTTTCGTCATCTCCAAGGTATGGTGCGGTATCTAGGGTTGCCCCAATATAATCTTCCCTTTGTTGATGAAGAGATCGAAGTAATTCCTGATTTACATCCGTAAAAACAAATTGATGTTCTACTTTTTGAAATACGAAATACATGCTAGGATAACATTCTTCATATTCTTGGAATAACTTTTCTAAAAGTAAACGC
>NZ_JBFPJH010000167.1:0-7227 GCF_040838255.1 Bacillus sp. C30
TAACTACATAGTGTTACTCGTTATAAAATAGAGATAGAAAGATTATTTTTTTCTCATATATTGAGAATAATTATCATTTTCGAAAAAAGAAAAACAAGGAGGCAGTAAGGTAAATGAGAAAGTTTTCGGTATTACCCGCTTTTATTATGACATTCGTATGTATGCTAGCTTTTCTCGTAGTGCCATTCGGACAAGCTTCGGCAAATGTAGCTGACGGTACTTACGATATTAACTATGTCATACAAAAAGCAGAAAATGATTCAGCTTCAATGGCAAATGATTATTTTGAAAAACCAGCTAAGTTAATTGTAAAAAATGGTGAGATGAGAGTACAAATTCCTATGAATCATAGTGCTTGGATTACAGAATTTAAAGCACCAGAGAACGGGAACTTTGTTGATGCAAAAGTTGTTAGTAAAGATGAATCTGCAGATAAAAGAACTGTAGAGTTTAAAATAGACGACTTATCTAAACCAGCAGCTGTAAAAATTCATGTTGTTGTACCGAACGTAAATTATGACCATAACTACACAATTCGCTTTGCGTTTGATGCAAATGTAAAAGCAGTAGGTGGAGAGAATAAGGAAACTGCTGCAACAAAAAATGAAGATCAAACTCAAAAAAATACACAAGTAAAAGAAGAAGTGAAGAAAGAAGAGAGCAAAGAAACAAACAAAGATGTAAATAAAGGAACAAATGAAAGTGGGAAAGCTGAAAAAACAGATAACCCAAAAACAAGTGATGAAGCACGTATCGGATTATTTGCAGCATTACTTCTTATTTCAGGTGTTTTCTTAGTTCGTAAAGTGAAGTTAGGTAAATAAATCTTTGGAAGGGCGATGAATATATGTTTAAACAATTTAAAATGATTATTGCCGTATTTGCTGTCTTACTTACGTTTATAGCAACACTAGGGTTACAAGATGCAAAAGCTGCTACACAACTAGCTGATGGAAAATATAATATTGCTTTTACTGTATGGAAAGGCGATAAAGATGAATCATCTAGAATGAATAGTTATTTTGAAAGTCCAGCAACATTAACAGTTAAAAATGGAAAACAATACGTTTCATTGAAAGTGAAAGATAGTGTTTCTATTAAAAGTTTCCAAGTAGAAAAAGATGGTCAATTTTTAGAAACAACAGTCTTAAGTGAAAACAAAAAAGAGAATACTAGAGTAGTAGAATTTGAAGTTGCTGACTTGTCAGAAAAACTAAAAGGAAAGGTGAAAATTAACATCCCAATTATTAATTATAACGCTTCATATGATATTCGTTTTGTATTTGATGGGAACAGCATTAAATAATTGGAAATTTTTTAAAAAGGAGAGTCATTCTATTGAACAGGTATTTTAAAATTGTTGTTGCAATGTTTCTAACGATTTTCACATTCGTATCAACGCTACAACCACTTGCAGTTCAAGCTGCTAGTCAACTAGCTGACGGTGAATACTCAATCGGTTTCAAAGTTCTTAAAGACACATCAGATGAAGAATCTATGATGAATCAATACTCTGTAAGTCCAGGAACTTTAAAAGTGAAGAATGGGAAAAAGAAAGTATCCTTTACGTTAGAACATAGTTCATGGATTACAAAGTTTGAAACCGAAAAAAGTGGTCAGTTTGTTGCGACAAATGTAATTAGTGAAGATCAAGAAAAAGATACAAGAGTCGTAGAATTTGATGTGGACGATGTAGAGAAGGTATTAAATGCGAAAGTAAAAGTAGACATTGATTTTTTAAATTATCATCATGACTATGATGTGCGTATTGCATTTGATCAAAATAGTATTACACCGATTCATGTAGAACAACCAAATGAAAAAGAGGACCCAGCTAATAAGCCAGATCCAAATGAAAATCCGGATCCGAGTCAGAAGCCCGACCAAAAGCCTGACCCAGATCAACAACCAAATTCTAACACAATTAAAGATGGAGAGTACAGCATTCCATTTAAAGTGTTAAAAGATCAAACAGATGAAGAATCTAAGATGAATACTTACATGGTAAATCCAGGGGTATTAAAAGTAGAAAACGGTAAGAAAAAAGCAATTGTAACGTTAAAAAATAGCTCATTAATTAAAAATTTCCAAACGGAAAAAGATGGCGCATTTGCTGATGCAAAAGTAGTGAGTGAAGATAAAGAAAAAGATACAAGAGTAGTAGAATTTGAAGTAGACGATTTATCTAAAAAACTAAATACAAAAGTATTTATTGAAGTGGCATCACAAGGTTACAAGCAAACACATAATGTACAACTTTTATTTGAACAAGATAAACTTGAACAAATTAAAAATGAAGAGAAACAACCGGAAGTAGAAAAACCAGATACTGAAACAATTAAAGATGGTGAGTACAGCGTTCCGTTTAAAGTGTTAAAAGATCAAACAGATGAAGAATCTAAGATGAATACTTACATGGTAAATCCAGGGGTATTAAAAGTAGAAAATGGTAAGAAAAAAGCAATTGTAACACTAAAAAGTAGCTCATTAATTAAAAATTTCCAAACGGAAAAAGATGGTGCGTTTGTTGATGCAAAAGTAGTGAGTGAAGATAAAGAAAAAGATACAAGAGTAGTAGAGTTTGAAGTAAACGACTTATCTAAAAAACTAAATACAAAAGTATTTATCGAAATGGCATCAAGAAACTATAAGCAAACACATGATGTGCAACTTTTATTTGAACAAGATAAGCTTGAACAAATTAAAAATGAAGAGAAACCAGAAGTAGAGAAACCAGAAGTAGAGAAACCGGAAGTAGAAAAACCAGATGGAAACAAAAATCCAGATGCTGAAACAATTAAAGATGGTGAATACAGTATCAATTTCAAAGCTTTAAAAGATCAAACAGAAGAAATTTCAATGATGAACACGTATACAAAGAGTCCAGGCGTGTTAAAAGTGAAAGATGGTAAAAAATATGTATCATTCACATTAACGAATAGCGCTTGGATTACAAAGTTTGAATTTGATAAAAATGGTTCGTTTGTTGATGCGAGTGTATTGAGTGAAGATACGAAAGCTGATACGCGTGTAGTGGAAGTGGAAGTAGCGGATTTATCGAAAAAATTAAACGCAAAAGTAAAAGTCGATATCGATTCAATGAATTATCATCATTTCTATGATATTCAATTTGCATTTGATAAAGATAGCATTAAACCGTTAGATAACCAAGGCGGAAATGATAACCAAGGCGGAAACGACAACCAAGGCGGAAATGATAACCAAGGTGGAAACGACAACCAAGGCGGAAACGACAACCAAGGCAATAATACAACAATTGATCCAAACGCTCTTAAAGACGGTGAATACAGCATTGGCTTTAAAGTATTAAAAGATCAAACAGATGAAATATCAATGATGAATACATACACAAAAAGCCCAGGTGTATTGAAAGTAAAAGATGGTAAGAAATATGTATCGTTTACATTAACAAATAGTACATGGATTACAAAGTTTGATTTTGAGAAGAATGGCTCGTTCGTTAATGCAAAAGTATTAAGTGAAAATAAAGAGCAAAATACAAGAGTAGTAGAAGTAGAAGTAAATGATTTGTCTAAAAAATTAAATGCAAAAGTAAAAGTAGATATTGATTCAATGAATTATCACCATTTCTACGATGTTCAATTTGTATTTGATCAAGATAGTATCAAAGCTTTAGGGAACCAAGGTGGAAACGACAACCAAGGTGAAAACGACAACCAAGGTGGAAATAATACACCGAAAGTAATAGTTGATCCGAAAAATTTAGTAGATGGTCAATATGATATTACATTTAAAGTGTTAAAAGACAAAACAGAAGAACTTTCAAAGATGCATGACTATACTGTAAATCCAGCAAAATTAATCGTTAAAGATGGTAAAAAGTACATTGAGATGACGCTGAAAGATAGTGCGTGGATTACGAAATTCCAAACAGAAAACAATAGTCTTTTTGCTGATGCAAAAGTAGTAAGTGAAGATAAAAATACAAATACGCGAGTAGTACAATTTGAAGTAGAAGATTTATTTAAAAAATTAAATGCAAAAGTGAAAGTAGACATTGATGAGATGAACTACCACCACTTCTACGATGTACAAATTCAATTTGATACAAATAATATCGGCGCGGTAGGAACTATTAAAGAGGATCCAAAAAAAGATCCAAAAAATGATTCAAAAAATCCAGTGACTACACCGAAAGTAGATAATGTAAAAACAGTAAGTACTCCTGATTTTAACCGAAATGCAGATGATAAGAAGAAAAAAGAAGATACAAAGAATGATTCGAAAAAAGAGAAAAACTCAAAAACAGCAGATACAGCACAACTTGGTTTATACATGGTGCTACTGCTCGGTTCACTTGCTTTACTAGTTCGAAAATATAGAGCAGGTAGATTGTAATTTTTAGAGTCTTGATGCATGTCCGCATGCATCAAGACTTGTTTCATATTGTATTGAAAGGAGTGGTGATTGCGAGTGAAGAAAATTGCGAGTGTACTAATGGCTATTATTTTATTAGTAAGTATAGCTGGGTGCTCATCACCAAAAAAAGAAACAGCGAAGCAGGTAAAGAGTGAGGGTAAAGAGAGGATTGTCGCAACGACAGTTGCTGTTACTGAAATTATGGATGCGTTAGAAGTAGATTTAATTGGTGTACCAACAAGTACTAAAGATTTACCAAAGAGATATAAAGGTTTACCTGAAGTTGGGAATCCGATGAGTCCTGATATGGAAAAGGTAAAATCATTAAAGCCGTCAGAAGTATTATCCGTGACAACACTTGAATATGAATTAAAGCCAGCTTTTGATGGTGTAGGTATGAAAGCAAACTTTTTAGATCTAACAAGTTTAAAAAATATGCAAAATTCCATTAGTAATTTAGGTAAGCAATATGGACGTGAAAAGCAGGCTGAAGCAGTTGTAACTAAGTTAGATAACAAGGTTGCAGAGATTCAAAAAGCAGTAAAGGGAAAGAAAGAACCGACAGTGCTTATTTTATTAGGTGTACCGGGGAGTTATTTAGTAGCAACAGAGCATTCTTATATTGGAGATTTAGTGAAACAATTAGGTGGTAAAAACATTGTACAAGGTGAACAAGTAGAGTATTTAGCTTCTAATACAGAGTATTTAAAAAAAGCTGATCCAGACATTATTTTACGAGCGGCACATGGTATGCCTGATGAAGTTGTAAAAATGTTTGATAAAGAATTTAAAACAAATGATATTTGGAAACACTTCGCTGCAGTTAAAAATAATCGTGTTTACGATTTAGAAGAGCGTTTATTTGGAACGACAGGAAATTTAGCAGCGACTGAAGCGCTAGATGAATTGAAAAAAATGATGTATCCGTGATGCATTTTAATATAAAGGAAGATTAGCATGAATAAAAAATTTTGGAGTTTCTTTATTGTTACTGTATTACTCATCATTATGACTTTGTTGTCAGCGACGAAAGGTAGTTTAGAAGTAGGTATTATTGACCTTGTACAAGGAATATTTACAGGGGCAAATGAAGATGTTGAAGTGATTAAAGATTTACGTTTCCCACGTATTATTATTGCACTATTTACTGGAGCAGCTCTTGCTGTTTCGGGCGTGCTCTTCCAAGCTGTCATGAAAAATCCACTTGCTGATGCTGGGGTAATCGGGATATCTTCAGGAGCAAGTTTTATGACACTTGTTATTATTACGCTATTCCCGCAATTCTTTTTCTGGACGCCGGTATTCGCCTTTCTAGGTGGTGCGTTTGCGTGTTATCTCGTTTATTCGTTTTCATGGAAATCAGGATTAAGTCCGCTTCGCATTATTTTAATTGGTATTGCCATTAATGCGATGTTCACTGGATTAAATGAATCGTTCATTACGATTTGTGGATACTTCATTAAGAGTATTAAGCAAACGACGACTTCTAATATAACGATGAAGACGTGGGGCGATGTAGAAATAATGGTTACTTATGGAACAATTGGTCTTATTCTTGCACTGTTTGTCGGAGCTTGGTGTAACTTATTATCTCTACAAGATAAGACTGCAAAAAACTTAGGCTTGCACGTGACGAGAGTTCGTCTTATTATTTCTGCCATTGCAGTACTCTTAGCGGCAGTATCAACAGCAATTGCAGGTGTTATCGCTTTCGTAGGATTACTCGTTCCGCACATTTCAAGACAACTAGTTGGTTCAGACCATAAAGCATTAATTCCATTTTCTGCTCTTGCAGGGGCGTTATTAATTTTGACGGCGGATACGATTGGAAGGTTAATTGTGCCACCTAACGAAATTCCAGCAGCGACGATTATGGCAGTTATTGGTGGCCCATTCTTAATATTCTTGCTTAGAAAGAGTGATAAAGTTCATGGAAATTAAAAATGTAACCTTTTCGTACGATAATGTAACGGATCGATTAAAGTCGATTAGTAGTGAAATAGAGATTGGTAAAATTACAACAATTATTGGACCAAACGGTTGCGGGAAATCAACATTACTTGGTGTGATGTCAAGAAATCACAATCCTCGTAGTGGAGAGGTAATACTTGATGGGAAGGCAATTAGCCAATATAAACCGAAAGAGTTTGCTAGAAAGTTAGCCGTTGTCCATCAACAAAATGAAGCACCGGCAGATATGACGGTAGAGAAATTAACAAGCTTTGGCCGTATGCCTCATAAAAATATATTTTCTTCGCAAACTGATGAAGATAGAGAAGCAATAGAAAGGGCTTTAGCATGTACGAATTTGCTAAGTAAACGTGATAAGGAAATTCATGCTTTATCTGGTGGAGAAAGACAGCGTGTTTGGATTGCCATGACGTTAGCTCAGAAGACGCCAATGCTCTTTTTAGATGAACCGACAACATATTTAGATATTTATTATCAACTTGAAATATTAGAGTTAGTAAAAGAATTAAATGAAGCACAAGGATTGACAATCGTTATGGTATTACACGATATTAATCAGGCGATTCGCTATAGTGATCATATCATTGTTATGAAAGACGGCGAAATTGTTACAAAAGGCAAGCCGAATGATGTTGTGACAGAAAGTATGATAAAGACGATATACGGTGTAGATGTCGTTGTAAAGCAAGATGAAGATACAGGATTGTATATGGTCCCAATGGGTATTTAAACATGCGAACAATCCGTTTTGAGGTGATAATTTGAGTAGCAAAAAAGAAAGGAAGAAGAATTCTTTTTTTCAACGAATACTTACAGTTGTTTTTTTAGGTACCTTTTTCTATTCAGTATATGAAT
>NZ_JBFPJH010000168.1:0-7199 GCF_040838255.1 Bacillus sp. C30
ATAAAAAAACACCGTAATATATACGATGTTTTTTCGGGTGTGTGTCTCGATATTTATTTGTTACTTTCGCGTGATTGAGAAGTAGAAAGGGCCGGAGTGATAACTAATTGTCTCGGCTCAGTTTTCTTGAAGTGATTTTTGACGTTACACTTACGACATTGAACGACCCATGCTTTAATAGGATTTGTTAAAATAATTTTTTGCCTTTCGTTAGGGGCCTCTTCTTCCAATTTACAACTATCGCTCCACTTACTCCATTTCATTGTAAATTTAGAAGAAGAATGATCGTCTTCTCGATCAAACGTATGCAAAAAATCCATTTCTCCAGCTAGCATTACGGTGTTACTAGTTGCTAAAAAAGAAAAGGTCGTCCAATGTTTCTCCATGCCCTCCTACTCCTTTTTCACATATAGAGTGCCTAAAACTTAATTTACCTAAAATATGCTTGCCTTTTACCTTACACTTATAGTTTATCCAAAACACTACTATGCAACTATCGATTTGTCTTACAAATCACCTTACATTTTTGTAAGAAACGAAAAACCTTCACTCTATATACGTGAAGGTTTTTCATTTCTTATCTATAGAATCTTTCATATCATCAAGTCCAGCCTCTTGCAGCTGCGACATCATACCGTGGGAAATTGCGCCTAATACTAAAGTCATTCCAATTAGTGAAATGCGAATTGCAGGTACATCAATTATGTAAGCCAACATACCAAGAACAATTGTTAAAAGCAATGCTTTTATAAATGTTACACTTGTATACTGTTTCTTTTTCATCATAATCACCCTTTTTGGAAGCGTTTTCTTAATATTATCAGTATATCATATCATCTGACTATTTTGTGGGGATTTCTGTAAAAACCTTATATCTTCTTTGACTTTTTTCTTTCTATCCTTTACAGTCGAAATGTTCACAAGTTTTACACTGTAGGAGGATTCAAATGAAAATTGAAATAAAAGACACTTTAATTTCTGAAGAACAATTACAAGAAAAAGTAAAAGAACTAGCGCTTCAAATCGAACGTGATTTTGAAGGAGAAGAAATCGTTGTAATCGCTGTATTAAAAGGATCTTTCGTATTCGCTGCTGATTTAATTCGCCATATTAAAAACGAAGTAACTATCGACTTTATCTCTGCATCTAGCTACGGAAATCAAACAGAAACAACTGGAAAAGTAAAACTATTAAAAGATATCGATGTAAACATTACTGGAAAAAACGTAATTGTCGTAGAAGACATTATCGATTCTGGTTTAACACTTCACTTCTTAAAAGATCACTTCTTCATGCATAAACCAAAAGCATTGAAGTTCTGTACGTTACTTGATAAACCTGAACGCCGTAAAG
Organism: Bacillus sp. C30; assembly: GCF_040838255.1. Taxonomy (NCBI): domain Bacteria; kingdom Bacillati; phylum Bacillota; class Bacilli; order Caryophanales; family Bacillaceae; genus Bacillus; species Bacillus sp. C30. Next base: position 1,354 of record NZ_JBFPJH010000168.1, read on the forward strand.
TGGACTTAAAAGCTGAGTATGTTGGCTTCCAAATTCCAGACGAATTTATCGTTGGCTACGGTATCGACTGCGCAGAAAAATATCGTAACTTACCATTTATCGCTTCAGTTGTAACGGAATAATATAATAAAGTGAAACCTTAATCATTGGGATTTTTGTCCATTCCCAATGATTATTGGCCCGCAAATAGCGGGATCAAATAAGCTTCCATGCATTATTGGTGGAAGTTTTATTTCTACCGTAATTTATAAAAACAAAGGGAGAGATGAAGAATGACAAAAACAAAATTTGAAAAAGTACTCCTCATCGTAAATCCGAAAGCAGGACAAGGCGATTTACATACGAACTTAACAAAAATCGTACCACCACTTGCCACAGCTTTTCCTGACCTACATATCCTTCATACGAAAAAACAAGGTGATGCAACAAAATATTGCCAAGAGTTTGCTAGTAAAGTAGATTTAATTATCGTCTTTGGTGGTGATGGAACTGTATTTGAATGCACAAACGGCTTAGCCCCTCTTGAAACTAGACCTACACTTGCAATCATTCCAGGTGGAACTTGCAACGACTTCTCTCGCACACTTGGTGTTCCGCAAAATATTGCAGAAGCAGCGAAACTCATTACAAAAGGACATGTAAAACCAATTGATGTCGCAAAAGCAAACGGACAACACTTCTTAAACTTCTGGGGCATTGGACTCGTATCTGAAGTATCAAACAATATTGATGCAGAAGAGAAAGCAAAGCTTGGTAAAATTGGTTACTATTTAAGCACCATTCGAACTGTAAAAAATGCTGAACCATTCCAAGTAAAAATCACTTACGACGGACAAGTGTATGAAGATGAAGCTGTCCTTGTTATGGTTGGAAACGGTGAATATCTCGGGGGTATCCCATCCTTTATTCCGAACGTAAAATGTGATGACGGAACACTTGATATTTTCGTAGTCAAATCAACAGGCATTCAAGCGTTTAAAGATTATATCGGAAAGAAACTATTTGAAGACTCAAATGAAAATGACATCTTCCACGTCAAAGCTAAATCCATTCATATTGAAACAGAAGAAGAAAAAGAAGTAGATACAGATGGTGAAAGCTCTCTACATACACCGTGTCATATTGAGTTGTTACAAGCGCACTTTACGATGATTTATAATCCTAATGTTGTGTAATGAAAAAAACGAGTGATATCACTCGTTTTTTTCTTCTAATCTAATTATGTCGTTGTATAATTTCTTGTATTTCTTTAACTCTCTCTAAAGTAATTCCATTTCTTTGTTCTATCGCTAAAGGGTGATCGGTTGGCTCTACTTCAACATACGGTGCCATTCCAACTTCTCTTATATGTACATTTGTCTTTAAATTTAGTGTTTCTGGATAAACTGGTATTTCTACAGATAACCAGCCAAAATGAGGATCACTATTCTCTCGTCCTCTCTCATCCCACTCTTCTAGTACTTTATCATAACTTTCTTTACTAAGTGATACCCACACAGTCCAGATGAAATTTTCGTGGTAATCAATTATAGGAATCTCTAAACAGCCTCTAATAAAATAATGTTCATCGTCCATTACACAAAGATCTGATGTTAAATGGAAGCGTCCCTCTCTTTCATGAGCCGCTACCTCATAGTAATAAGATGGTGCTTCACTTCCGTAACATAAAGGGAATGTAAATCGGTTCATTTGTATCTTTTCTCCGGACTTTCTTCTTCTTTTCATCTATTATGAGTTCTCCTATCCTTTAAATTTCATTCACACTCAAAATCCATCCAATTTTTCCAATGTGTATTAGAATCCTTATTCACAATAACACTTGGATCTTTCTTCTCTATTGTAGCAGCTACTGATTGAAAAAATTCAATTTCACTAGAGTATAACATAGACATACTTGCCATTCATTTTCTAATAATACTACTAACAAAATAGCAGAAGGGCCTGTTTGCATGGCCTAGTTCTTTTTAGGTACAATGAAAGAAAGAAACAACCTGATACAAGGGAGAGGAAACGCTGTGTTCAACCAACAGTTAGTTAATTTACGCATTGATTTTGCATTTAAACAATTGTTTGGTACGAATGGTAGTGAAGATATCCTAATTGCATTTTTAAACGCTATGTTACAAGAGTCTTTAGAGTCGCCCATTGCTTCTCTACAACTAGAAGATCCACATTTGCATCGGGAATATGAAGAGGATAAGTTATCTATTTTAGACATTTCAGCGATATTAAACACAGGAACAAAAGTAAATGTAGAAATACAGCTCAATAATAATCACGATATGATAAAACGTAGTTTATATTATTGGGGAAAATTATACACATCCCAATTACAAAAGGGCATGCCATATAGCTCACTGCATAAAACCATCACCATAAATTTATTAAACTTCATAATGTTTTCAGAACAAAACGCCTTCCATTCAACGAGTATATTATGGAATACACAACAACAGAAACTCCTAAGTCATGACATAGAAATTCACATTGTAGAAATCCCAAAGTTAACAGAACAATGGCATGAAGAAAAAGTAAATCCGTGGAAAGATCCATTTGTTCGTTGGCTTTTATTACTTTCAGCAAATGAGGATGAGCACTTAACTAAAACATTGGAGGATATTGCTATGAACCAAGATCCTATTTTACAAAAAGCGATAAATAAATGGGAACGTATGAGTCAAGATTCTTCTTTCCGACAAGCCTATGACGCAAGGGAGAAAGTTTTAATGGATGAAGCAGCAAAATTCGCCCACGCAGAGACAGAAGGAATAAAAAGAGGAATGGAACAAGGAATAAAAAAAGGGATTGAAAAAGGCATTGAACAAGGCATTGAAAAGGGTCGAAAAGAAGGGGTTCAGCAGGTAAAAATTCAAATGATTAAAAATATGTATGATCTTGGTATACCACTTGAAACGATTGCTAAGGCAAGTAAATTAAGTGTGCATGAGGTTGAGCATATTTTAGGACATAAATAGTAATAAAAAAGAGCTTGAATGGTTTCAAGCTCTTTTTTATTAACTTTCCTCAATTCTTTCAATCTTCCAAACTAAATTATCTGGCTCGTTTTTCTCTAAAAAGGTTAACATCCACATGGTTTTCCCTTTGTCGTTCATCAACATCACTTTATGGTTTAACTTCCAAGCCACGTCACTAATATGATTAAACATTTTATACATATCTTCTTCTCTAATAAGCTTTTCCTTTTTGATTAATCGTCTCGTTCTATACTCCCTTATTTCTAAGTACATATCAGCATAAGCCACTTCATGCTGCCAAATTATACTACATACATATTTTTTATTCGGACTACTCTTCTTTATATATACAAGTTCATTTTTATAATCCAAATCCAGTACCTTATTGTATGCTTTTTCTAACATCCCTATATCCCAATCACATTCCACAGCTAAACTCTTCATTTCAGTATGAACGATTTGAAGGGCTAATTCTTTTTTCTCTCTATCTGATAAATATGGAAAATCATTTACACTCCCATACTCTACAAACACATTCATATATCCAGGAAAAATTCGATATTTCTTCTCCCACTGATTTAATAATGAAATATCATCCACACAGTAAATCAAAATAACTTTTTCATAGTCTGTTCTTAACTTTGACATATGTCGCTCGTATAAAGAAGTAATACAGCTCGTTTCTTTAAAAAAAGATAGCTCCTCATCATAGTTGCTTGAGGATGTTAATTTTAATGTCTCTAAACTACTTATATGCTCTTTTCTTTTTAGAAAACTTAATCGGATATCTCTTATAATTGGCATTTACTCTCTCCTTCTTTTTATTCTAATCTTTTACACTGCCCTCAATAAACTTAAGCCTTTATTCTAGCTATTTACTCATAACTGTACTCTTTTTCCGCCTATACAAATAAGTACACTCACACCAAAATACACGCCCTAATTTATCGCAACTACTACAATACTTTCAATGTATTGTGCTTATACACGAAATATTTTATATTCCTAATTTTATAAATATCTACCCTTAATAAATTTATTTATTTGATATAATGGATATTGAATAATTTAAAACTTTAATTAGCCCTTACCAATCATTTTTCGCTGGGTAAACTTTTAACTAATAGTACATTAATGAATTTAGTTTTTAAAAGAAGAAACACCATGGCTACGTCTAATTTGAATTAATACATAAATCATTTTCAGTTCCTATTCGTTTTTTATCTACAAACAGAAATATACGTAATCCTTTTTGTTCAACTAAATAAGAATGGCTAAATGTGCTTGAACAATTAGATACTAGGAAATTTACATCTTGCAGAGGAAAAGATAGATCTAGGTATTAATATGTGGTGTTTTACGACCTACTTAAAAGGAGAAGATAGAAAATAATGAATAACCCCATCGACCTACAATACTTATGTGATCTTGTGCATAGAACTTTTCATGTACCTGTTCAGTTCTTATCTACTAGCAGAAAAATCTTATATGAATCTACTTCTAATACTATTTGTAGTCCTTTTTATTCTTCTAAAGAAGAACATCTTAGTGAGATTTATCAGGAAAACGCTCCCTGTAACTTTCCAATTCTTAAAGGGAATAAGTATCTTGAGAATTTCGTTATCATTCATATAACAAATCATGAACATGTAAAAGGAACTATGATAATCGGGCCCACTACCTATCCAAAAGTATCAGATGAAATGGCTATCAAGCTTATGGAGTATTCCAACATTAATAATAAAATGCAACAAGGAATAGACTACTATCAGTTTCTACCTGAGATTAAAAAAAGTACTCTCATTGATATAAGCATTTGGTTACATTACGCAATTTTCAATGAAAAATTAGATATAGATATTGTGTGGGAAAAAAACAAAGTTCTAGAGGACGTTTCTTATAAAATTGTAAATCCCGATTTATATATTTCAAGACGCCGGCGGAATGACCCTAAAAATTACAACATGTCATTAGAACGTAAGTTTTTTTCAGCAATTAAAGAAGGAAATAAAGAAAAAGTAATCCAATATGCATATTCATTTCCGCAAGAAGACGCGGCAATTTCATCAAAAGGAGATCAACTCAGAAACCAAAAAAATAATGGCATTATCGCAATTACTCTAGCTATTCGATATTCGATATGCGATAGCTGGTAATCTTCCATCAGATATTGCTTTTTCACTTGGTACTTTATATATCCAAACCATTGAAAAACTAGATAACATGTACTCCGTAAATAGATTAATTGAAGATGCCTTATGTACTTTCGCAGAACGTGTTAAAGAATATAGTAACCAAGCATATTCTAATTCAATAACTACATGCCTAAATCATATTCACAAACATATTTACGACGATATATCTCTTAATGATCTTGCTAACCTTTTAAATATTTCTCCTACCTATTTATCTAAATTGTTTAAAAAAGAAGTAGGGATTCCTTTAAGCGAATATGTTCAAAGGGAACGAGTAGAAGAAGCAAAAAGGTTATTAACATTAACAACATATCCATTATCAGATATTTGTACCTGGCTTAATTTTAGTGACCAAAGTTATTTCACAAGAGTCTTCAAAAAAATTACTAGTATGACTCCTAGACAATATCGTGAAAATCATACCGTAATATAGCAGCATTTTCTTAACACTAGGTGGGATACATGTAATACCATCTCACCTATCTACAAAATTCACCACTTCAATTTATCCCGCTATTTGTGAGCGCTAATACCCCCACCTCAAAATTAATCAATTTGTTTCGTCTTTTTTATATTCTTTCTATCATCTTTACACGCCTTTATTCTCCTTAATACTAATAAAGTTCTAGCCCCTTCAAAAAAGTACAATAATGACAAATAAATTACTATAAATAAG
>NZ_JBFPJH010000169.1:0-7165 GCF_040838255.1 Bacillus sp. C30
ATATTTTAGTGAGATCGTAAAAAAATTACCTAAAGAAACTGTCGAAATTTCTGTGGAAAATCATTTTATGACAAAAATAAAATCTGGAAAATCAGAGTTCAACTTAAATGGTTTAGATGCCGCTGAATATCCGTTATTACCACAAATCGAAGAACATCATGTATTTAAGATTCCAACAGATTTACTAAAGCACATGATTCGTCAAACAGTATTTGCAGTTTCAAGTTCTGAAACAAGACCGATCTTGACAGGTGTAAACTGGAAGGTATATAACAGCGAGCTAACTTGCATTGCAACAGATAGTCACAGACTAGCACTTCGTAAAGCAAAAATCGAAGGGTATAATATTGCCGATGAATTTCAAGCGAATGTCGTTATTCCTGGTAAGAGCTTAAGTGAATTAAGTAAAATTCTAGATGAATCTGAAGAAATGGTAGATATCGTTATTACGGAGTATCAAGTATTATTCCGTACAAAACATTTATTATTCTTCTCAAGATTATTAGAAGGAAATTATCCAGATACAACGCGTTTAATTCCAGCTGAAAGTAAAACTGATATATTTGTAAATACAAAAGAATTTTTACAAGCGATTGATCGTGCGTCGCTGTTAGCAAGAGATGGTCGTAACAACGTTGTTAAATTATCGACATTAGAACAACAGATGTTAGAGATTTCTTCGAATGCACCAGAAATCGGAAAAGTAGTAGAAGAGGTTCAATGTGAAAATGTAGATGGAGAAGAATTAAAAATATCTTTTAGTGCAAAATATATGATGGACGCATTAAAGGCTTTAGACAGTACAGAAATTAAAGTTAGCTTTACTGGAGCGATGAGACCGTTTTTAATTCGCACAGTAAATGATGATTCCATTATCCAATTAATTTTACCAGTCCGTACTTACTAAGTAAGGATTAAGGGTTGCTAGTGTAAAGGTACTAGTGACCCTTATTTGATTTGTGGGGTATTACTTTCCTAATGCTAGTTTATTTAGTACAATGAAAGAATGAACACTTTCAGAAAGTGAGCGATTTTATGAAACTTATTAAGATTTCAACAGAATACATTACACTAGGACAATTTTTAAAGTTAGCTGATGTAATTGATACAGGTGGCGCTGTGAAATGGTTCTTACAAGAATATGAAGTATACGTGAATCAAGAACTTGAAGATAGAAGAGGCCGAAAGTTATATGCAAATGATATTGTTGAAATTCCGGGAAGCGGAACTTTCCAAGTTCAGGCATAAAGGGGGATCCCTTTGTTTATTACAGAAATACAATTAAAAAACTATCGCAATTATGAGCATTTAGAGCTTTCCTTTGAGGATAAAGTCAATGTAATTATTGGTGAAAATGCGCAAGGGAAAACGAATCTGATGGAAGCTATTTATGTATTGGCGATGGCGAAATCTCATAGAACTTCGAACGATCGTGAACTCATCCGTTGGGATGAGGATTATGGTAATATAAAAGGTAGATTACAAAGGCGAAATAGTTCAGTATCCTTAGAATTAAATATTTCAAAAAAAGGTAAAAAGGCAAAGTTAAATCAGTTAGAACAACAAAAATTGAGCCAGTATATTGGTGAAATGAATGTTGTTATGTTTGCCCCAGAAGATTTAAATCTTGTAAAAGGAAGTCCTCAAGTACGAAGACGCTTTTTGGATATGGAACTTGGACAAATAGCTCCGGTCTATTTGTATGAATTAAGTCAATATCAAAAGGTACTCACGCAACGAAATCATTTACTTAAGAAGATGCAAGGGAATAGTAAAAACGAGGAAACGATGTTGGATGTATTTACACTTCAACTTATTGAGCATGGTGCAAAAATTTTGCGAAAACGTTTTGAGTTTTTGCATTTACTACAAGAATGGGCTGCTCCAATTCATCGCGGAATTAGCAGGGGATTAGAGGAGTTAGAAATCGTTTATAAACCAAGTGTAGATGTATCAGAATCAATGGATTTGTCGAAAATAAAAGAAGTATACTATGAAAGTTTTCAATCTGTGAAACAACGTGAAATTTTTCGTGGTACAACTTTACTTGGTCCTCATCGTGATGATTTACAATTCTTCGTTAATAGTAAAAATGTTCAAGTCTTTGGTTCACAAGGACAACAACGAACAACCGCACTATCCCTAAAATTGGCTGAAATTGAATTGATATACTCAGAGGTTAAGGAATATCCAATTCTTTTACTAGATGATGTGTTATCAGAATTAGATGATTATCGTCAATCGCATCTGCTAAATACAATTCAAGGAAAAGTACAAACCTTTGTGACAACGACGAGTGTCGAGGGAATTGAACACGAAACATTGAAAGAAGCGAAAACAATTCATGTAACGAACGGCACGGTAGATTGTGAAATAGACAGAAAATAATTTCTGTTTAAATGGAAAAGTAGGTGATCTTTGTGTCAATGGAACAAAAGCAAATGCAGGAAAATGCATATGATGAAAGTCAGATTCAGGTGTTAGAAGGACTGGAGGCAGTTCGAAAGCGTCCTGGTATGTATATCGGTTCTACAAGTGGAAAAGGTCTTCATCACCTCGTATGGGAAATTGTTGATAACAGTATTGATGAAGCTTTAGCAGGATATTGTGATGAAATTAATGTCAGTATTGAAGAAGATAATAGTATTGTTGTAACAGATGATGGCCGTGGTATCCCTGTTGGTATACAAGAAAAAATGGGACGTCCCGCTGTAGAAGTTATTATGACGGTACTCCATGCCGGTGGTAAATTTGGCGGTGGTGGTTATAAAGTTTCTGGTGGTTTGCATGGTGTAGGTGCATCTGTTGTAAATGCTTTATCAACAGAATTAGAGGTATTTGTACATCGAGATGGAAAAATACACTATCAAAAATATGAACGTGGGGTCCCGGCTGCAGATTTAAAAGTAATAGGTGAAACTGATCGTACAGGAACGATCACACGCTTTAAGCCAGATTCAGAAATTTTTACAGAGACGACAGAATACGAATTTGATACATTAGCGACTCGTATGCGTGAGTTGGCGTTTTTAAATCGTAATATTAAATTAACAATTGAAGATAAGCGTGAACATAAGCAAAAGAAAGAATTCCATTATGAAGGTGGAATTAAATCATATGTTGAACATTTAAATCGTTCAAAACAACCGATTCATGAAGAACCTGTATATGTTGATGGTTCAAAAGATGGGATTCAGGTTGAGGTTGCTCTTCAATATAACGAAGGCTACACAAATCATATTTATTCATTTACAAATAATATTCATACGTATGAAGGCGGTACACATGAGGTAGGTTTTAAGACTGCTCTAACACGTGTAATTAACGATTATGGTCGTAAAAATAATATTTTAAAAGATGCGGATAGTAATTTAACTGGTGAAGATGTTCGTGAAGGCTTAACAGCAATCGTGTCAATTAAGCATCCAAATCCACAATTTGAAGGACAAACAAAGACGAAACTTGGAAATAGTGAAGCGAGAACGATTACAGAGTCTGTATTCTCAGAGGCGTTTGAAAAGTTCTTACTAGAAAATCCCAATGTTGCACGTAAAATTATAGATAAAGGGACTATGGCAGCACGTGCACGTGTAGCGGCTAAAAAGGCTCGTGAACTAACGCGCCGAAAGAGCGCTCTAGAAGTTTCAAGTTTACCAGGGAAGCTAGCTGATTGTTCTTCTAAAGATCCAGCAATTAGCGAAATTTATATCGTGGAGGGTGACTCTGCGGGCGGATCTGCAAAACAAGGACGCGATCGTCATTTTCAAGCGATTTTACCACTGAAGGGTAAAATTATTAACGTTGAAAAGGCACGTTTAGATAAGATTTTATCAAATGATGAAGTTCGTACAATTATTACAGCAATCGGTACAAATATTGGTGGGGATTTTGCTATTGAAAAAGCTCGCTATCATAAAGTTATTATTATGACAGATGCCGATGTTGATGGTGCACATATTCGTACCCTATTATTAACGTTCTTCTATCGTTATATGCGTCAAATCATTGAGTGTGGATATATATATATCGCACAGCCACCGTTGTTTAAAGTACAACAAGGTAAAAAAATTCAATATGCTTATAACAATAAAGAACTTGAAAAAATACTAGCTGAATTACCAGCTCAACCTAAGCCTGGGATTCAGCGTTATAAAGGTCTAGGGGAAATGAATCCAACTCAGCTGTGGGAGACGACAATGGACCCAGAAGTACGTTCATTACTTCAAGTTTCTCTTCAAGATGCAATTGAAGCGGATGAAACATTTGAAATTTTGATGGGTGATAAAGTAGAGCCGCGTCGTAACTTTATCCAAGAAAATGCAAAATACGTGAAAAACCTTGATATTTAAGTGAGTAATGACAGGAATCTAAGTATTCCTGTCTTCTACATATAAATCAATGTATGTGTAACGGAAATGTAAGAGGAGGTGCTCGTTGATGTCAGACAATCAACAACAAGCACGAATTCGAGAAATTAATATTAGTCATGAAATGCGTACATCATTTTTAGATTACGCAATGAGTGTTATCGTGTCTCGTGCATTACCAGATGTTCGTGATGGATTAAAACCAGTTCATCGTAGGGTTTTATATGCGATGAATGATTTAGGAATTACAGCTGATAAAGCATATAAGAAGTCGGCGCGTATTGTCGGCGAAGTAATTGGTAAGTATCACCCGCACGGTGATTCAGCTGTTTATGAAACAATGGTACGTATGGCACAAGATTTTAGTCAACGTTACATGCTTGTTGATGGACATGGTAATTTCGGTTCTGTTGATGGAGATTCAGCGGCAGCAATGCGTTATACAGAAGCAAGAATGTCTAAGATTTCTATGGAATTAATACGCGATATTACAAAGAATACAATTGATTATCAAGATAACTACGATGGTTCTGAAAGAGAGCCAGTTGTATTACCAGCGCGTTTCCCTAACTTATTAGTCAATGGTACGACGGGTATTGCGGTTGGTATGGCAACAAACATTCCACCGCATCAACTTGGAGAAGTAATTGATGGTGTGTTGGCGTTAAGTCATAACCCTGATATCACTATCGCGGAATTAATGGAATATATTCCTGGACCAGACTTCCCAACTTCAGGTTTAATCTTAGGGCGAAGTGGAATTCGAAGAGCTTACGAAACAGGTCGCGGTTCTATTATACTTCGTGCTAAAGTTGAAATTGAAGAGAGAGCAAATGGTAAACAAACTATTATCGTAACAGAACTACCTTATCAAGTTAATAAGGCGCGATTAATTGAAAAGATCGCAGAACTAGTTCGTGATAAGAAAATTGAAGGTATTACAGATTTACGTGATGAATCAGATCGAAATGGTATGCGTATTGTTATGGAAGTACGTCGTGATGCCAATGCCAATGTACTATTAAATAATCTATATAAACATACAGCACTCCAAACAAGTTTCGGTATTAATATGTTGTCTCTTGTAAATGGAGAGCCACAAGTCTTAAATTTAAAACAAAATCTATATTATTATTTAGAGCATCAAAAGGTAGTGATTCGTAGACGTACTGCTTATGAATTAGAGAAAGCAGAAGCGCGTGCTCATATTTTAGAAGGCTTACGAATTGCTTTAGATCATCTTGACGAAGTTATTACTTTAATCCGTAGTTCAAAAACAGCTGATATTGCAAAACAAGGTTTAATGGAACGTTTCGGCTTAAGTGAGAAACAAGCGCAAGCGATTTTAGATATGCGTTTGCAACGTTTAACTGGATTAGAACGCGAAAAAATCGAACAAGAATATCAAGATTTAATGAAGATAATTGCAGAGTTAAAAGCAATTTTAGCAGACGAAGAAAAAGTTCTTGAAATTATTCGCGAGGAATTAGCTGAAGTAAAAGAGCGTTTTAATGATAAGAGAAGAACAGAAATTACAATTGGCGGTATGGAAGCTATAGAGGATGAAGATTTAATCCCAGAACAAAATATCGCAATTACACTTACTCATAATGGTTATATTAAGAGGTTACCGGCTTCTACGTACAAAACACAGAACCGTGGGGGACGTGGTGTACAAGGAATGGGTACGAATGATGATGACTTTGTCGAACATTTATTAACAACGTCTACTCATGATCATATTTTATTCTTCACAAACAAGGGTAAAGTATACCGTACAAAAGGATATGAAATTCCAGAGTATAGTCGTACAGCAAAAGGTATACCGATTATTAATCTATTAGGGGTAGATAAGGGTGAGTGGATCAACGCTATTATTCCAATTCGTGAATTTGGTGACGACCAGTTCTTATTCTTTACAACGAAACAAGGTATCTCTAAGAGAACACCACTTTCATCATTTGCCAATATACGTACAAATGGTTTAATTGCAATTTCTCTTCGTGAAGAGGATGAATTAATCTCTGTACGCTTAACATCTGGTGATAAGGATATTATCGTTGGGACAAGTAACGGTATGTTAATTCGTTTCAATGAGCAAGATGTGCGTTCAATGGGACGTAATGCGGCTGGTGTAAAAGCAATTACATTAGGTGATGAAGATCAAGTTGTAGGTATGGAAATTGTCGAAGAGGATGTAAATGTTCTAATTGTAACCAAAAATGGTTATGGAAAGCGTACACCGATTGATGAATACCGCCTGCAAAGTCGTGGTGGTAAAGGTCTGAAGACTTGTAATATTACAGATAAAAACGGTAAGTTAGTAGCGGTTAAGTCTGTAACAGGTGAAGAAGACATTATGTTAATTACAGCAGCAGGCGTTATTATTCGTATGCCGGTTGATCAAATTTCTCAAATGGGACGTAATACACAAGGTGTTCGTCTAATTCGATTAGAAGATGAGCAAGAGGTAGCGACAGTAGCAAAAGCGCAAAAAGATGAAGAAGAAGAATCTAATGAAGAGGATTCGTCTGAAGAGTAAGAGTGGGGATTTCTCCCCCCTCTTATTTTTTTATAATAATACTTGCATAGCAATAGGAAAGTGTATATAATAGGAAAAGTCAGCAAATGAGAGATACAAGTTATCGAAAAAAACTTGTTGACGAAAATAATATACTATGATATATTATGAAAGTCGCTGAAACGCGATGTTGAACTTTGAAAACTAAACGAAACAAACAATGTGAAACGTCAATTTTTATTTTTAGATGCTAGACAAACTAACTTTATTGGAGAGT
>NZ_JBFPJH010000170.1:0-7121 GCF_040838255.1 Bacillus sp. C30
TATCATATGTCCATAGGGTATTTTGTCGAAAAATGACGAATCAAAAAAATAGACTCGAAACTTATAAACTATTTATTTAGGAGGAAAAGAATTATGAAATCTACTGGTATCGTTCGTAAAGTTGATGAATTGGGTCGTGTAGTAATTCCAATCGAATTACGCCGTACTTTAGGTATTGCAGAAAAGGATGCTCTTGAAATCTACGTTGATGATGAAAAAATCATCTTAAAGAAATATAAACCAAACATGACTTGCCAAGTAACTGGTGAAGTATCTGATGGTAACCTATCTTTAGCTGAAGGTAAAATTATCTTAAGTAAAGAAGGCGCTGAACAAGTCTTAAACGAACTTCAAGATTATATCGAAACAGCAAAATAAGCTTCTCAATTATGAGAAGCTTATTTTTTATCCACATGATAGATTTGATATACGTCTCGTTTCGACAAATCTCGATCTTTAGCGACTGTTTTTATCGCTTCTTTTGAATTCATACCTTTTTCATTTATATAATGTTCAATATGATTATATACTGAAATAGCTTCCCACCATTGTTCTTCTGGAGTAGGTTCTTCTGTTGAACCTGCTACTAAAATACAAAACTCACCACGAACTTCATTTTGCTTCGTCCACTCAATCGCTTCTTCAATTGTTCCACGAATAAATTCTTCAAATTTTTTCGTTAGCTCACGACATAATACGATTTCCCTATTTCCTAATACTTCTTGCATAGAGATTAAAGTGTCATCTAAACGATGTGGCGCCTCATAAAACATCATTGTAGTTGGAATATAGCGTAGTTTTTCTAATTCAAGCTTACGTCCCTTTTTATTTCTTTGCAGGAAACCATAGAAATAAAAATGTTTTGTCTCAAGTCCTGATGCAATCAATGCTGTAAGGGCTGCATTTGCCCCAGGAAGCGGGATAACATGATATTGTTCTGCTACAGCCTCTACAACGATATCATAACCAGGATCTGAAATACATGGCATACCAGCATCGCTCACAATGGCTACAGTCTTACCTTCTTCTAACTTATCTAAAATTTTCCGTCCACTTACTCCTTTATTATGCTCATGATAACTCATAACTGGTGTTTCAATTTCAAAGTAATTACAAAGTTTCTTCGTTTGCCTTGTATCTTCCGCTGCAATAATGTCTGCCTCTTTTAAAATTCGGATTGCACGAAATGTCATATCCTCTAAATTTCCGATTGGAGTCGGTACTAAATATAAAACTCCCTTTTCATTTTGCTGAAAGCTTTTTTGCTGCCACATAGCGTTCTCCTTTTTGCATATATTCTTCTTTTTTTTTCCTCGTTAACTGCTTAAAGTGATACTCAGCTTGCATAGCCGTTCGTTTATCCTCGTGATCCTCTACATATTTTAAAACAACTGGAAGTCTAGCGCGTGTATATCTAGCACCTTTTCCACTATTATGGGTCTGAATCCGTTTTTCTATATGATTCGTGTATCCAGCATAATAACTTCCATCAGAACACTCCACCACATAAAAACAATGCTTATTCTTCTCCATATAAAATTGAACGAAGCTCCCTTGTATATTCATTGTTTTCTTCATATACAAAAAGAGGTGGTAAGATTTTTAAATCTGCATTCCCATCCTTAATTCCTTCAATTAACAATGTATTCGCTTCTTTACCAGCCTTAGGATAAACAAATCGCACACGTTTCGGTTCAATTTTGTATTTACGCATTAATGTGACGATGTCGAGCAAACGACCTGGACGATGTACAAATGCTACTTTCCCACCCTGTTTCACTAGCTGGCTACTTGCGTATACAACATCTTCTAGTGTGCACATAATTTCATGACGAGCTATCGCTAAATGTTCATTCATATTCTTCTCAGAAGTTTGTGGTGTTTGAAAATAAGGAGGATTACATGTTACAACATCATATTGATGACGTCCAAGTTTCTCCGGCATATCTTTCAAATCTCCATGGATTAAATGAATTCTTTCTTCTAAATTATTGTATTGAACGCTTCTTATTCCCATATCATATAAGCGCTCTTGAATTTCTACACCTGTAATTTTCCCTTTTGTCCTTGTACTTAATAAAAGAGGGATAACTGCGTTACCTGTACACAAATCAAGTAAATTACCTTTTTGAATTGGCACCCAAGCAAAATCTGCAAGTAAAACAGCATCCAAAGAAAAATTAAATACTGATGGACTTTGTATAATCTTCATATCTCGCGCTAATAAGTAATCTAAACGCTCATCTTCATATAAATTCATATATTGCTCCCTTTCTTACACTTAACCTATCCTATTTCATCTTCTATTAATGTAAAAATAAATTTCATTCTACTCTCATGTATAAAAAATTACCTTTCCAATTATATTGGAAAGGTAATCTCACTTTTTATTTAAAAATGACAGACAGAATAAACAATCTCCCTCTTTACGTACACTTCCATAATGTAGATTGCAAATATGAAAACCTTCTTGATATAGTCTCGCTAGATTATCGTAGCCTTCACCAATATCTGTCTTCGCCTTCATTTCTTTGCGTTTTTGAGTTTTTTGTTTTTCCTTGTTCTGCACTTCTTCAAAACGATGTCGCAAATTTTCATTTTCCATTTTTATATGTTGGTTTTCTTCCAATAATTCTGCAAGATGTTGTTTTAATTCCCCCAACTGTTTGTATAAATGTCCAATTTGCTCTTCCATACTAGAAACCGATGCAAAAATATCCTTTTTCTCCACAAGCACCCACCTCATTAATCTGTGGTTTGACTCGAAACGACCCCTTTATTCATTAATTCATCTAACGTATATTCTACTATCCGTTCCTTGTCTACTAGTTCCACTTGAATTAATCTTTCTAAAATATTTAATCCGATAACACGGCCAGTACCGTGCGGTGTTTGTATACGTTGATCTAAATCAGGAAGTTGTTCCTTTGCTGCCTCATATTCATCATTCTCATATTTTAAGCAACACATTAAGCGACCACATAAACCAGAGATTTTTGCAGGATTTAATGATAAATTTTGATCCTTTGCCATTTTAATGGATACAGGTTCAAAATCTCCTAAAAAAGTAGAACAACAAAGCATACGACCACATGGACCAATACCACCAAGCATTTTTGCTTCGTCACGAACGCCGATCTGTCTCAGCTCAATTCTTGTCCTAAAAATTGCCGCTAAGTCTTTCACTAGTTCCCGGAAATCAATCCGGCCATCCGCAGTAAAGTAAAAAATAATCTTATTACGATCGAACGTATACTCTACATCTACAAGCTTCATATCAAGATTATGTTCTCCTACCTTTTGTTGACAAACTTGATATGCTTCTTTCGCAGCATGCCTATTCTCTTCAACAATGGTACGATCATTTTCATTTGCAATACGAATAACTTTTTTTAGCGGTAATACAACGTCATTTTCATCAACTTGCTTTTTGGTAATAACTACTTTTCCGTACTCAATACCTCTTACCGTTTCTACAATTACAAACTCATTTTCTGAGATATCGAACTGATTTGGATCAAAGTAATATACCTTTCCGGCCTTCTTAAAGCGAACACCTACTACATCATACAAAACGGTCATCCCTCCTGCAACCGCAACACTAACTGTTCGAACACAAGCTGCGCATTTACATTAGCGTTGATTCTATTTTTTGCCTCTAATATATTAAAGAGAGCTGATACAATGCGCTTCTGAGCATAAGAAAAGGATTCAAACATCTCTTTCTGCTCATGAAAAACAAGACGATCTTCTTCTCCAAGTTGAACATATAATAAATCCTTATAAATAAGGAGTAACATATCTAAGCCTTGCTGTAATTGTTCTTTCTCTCCAAAGTGCTTCCCCCATTTTTCTTGTACAAAAAAAATAGAGGCCTTATCTTTTTCGAGCGCTTCACATAATTTTATCACTAAAGCTCTCGCTTGTGCAAACCATTCATCATTACACATTAATAAAGCTTCTTCAAAACTATTTGTAAGCTGCGCAGCAAGTGTAGATAAAGAAACTGTAATACCTTCTTCCTCTAACCTCTTAATTAAAGATTCTGTAGGCAACGGCCTAAACGTAACAACTTGACAACGAGATAAGATTGTATTTAAAATCTGATGACTTTGTTCAGTAAGTAAAATAGCTGTTGTATCACTACTTGGTTCTTCTAAAAACTTTAAGAGCGTATTCGCTGCATTTGCTGTCATACGATCTGCATGCTCAATAATATATACTTTTTTATTTGCTTCTAATCCTGTTTTTGAAAACTCTTCTTGTAAATCATGAATTTGCTGTTTTTTAATAGATAATCCATCTGGTTTTACAATATGTAAGTTTGGGTAGTTACCTGAATCAATTCGGCGACAATTCGTACATACATGACAAGGCTCTACACCATTTCTTTGTGAACAGAGAAAACTTTTTGCCATTTGAATTGCTGTGGCGAACTTCCCAGTCCCTTTCCCTCCCTCTAACAAGTAAGCGTGGGATATACGCTCTTTTGCAATGCTATTCATCAACATTTTGACACCGATGGGCTGTATAACAGAAAGCTGCTCCCACGTATTTATCATACTGCATACCTCACTTATTTCATTCTTTCCTTCTATTATAACAATTTATCTTCTATAATCTGAACAACTTCTTCTATAAGTTTTTTCATTGGTTGATCAGCATTTACTAATACAATGCGATTAGAGAAACGCTCTACAACTTGTAAATACCCTTCACGCACACGTTTATGGAAAGAGATATCTTCCATATCTAGTCGATTTACTTCACGTCCTGCATCTTTTCCAATTCGTGCTAAACCTACCTCTGGCTCAATATCTAAATAGATTGTTAAACTAGGCATACAATCTTCCGTTGCGAAACGATTAATTTCAAATACTTTATCCATACCTAAGCCCCTTGCATATCCTTGATATGCTAAAGAGCTATCTATAAAACGATCACATAGTACAAGATAGTTTTCCTCAAGTGCTGGCATAACTTTTTCCACTAAATGTTGTCTACGTGCAGCAGCATATAAGAGCGCCTCTGTATGTGCTTCCATCATCGTATACTCTTGTTTATGTAAAATTGTTCTAATATCTTCAGAAATTGCAATACCACCCGGTTCTCTGGTCGCCATTACCTTTTGTTCCTTTTGCTCAAAATATGGTAATAAACTTTTAATTAATGTTGTTTTACCCGAACCTTCTGGCCCTTCAATTGTTACAAATAATCCCTTCATCCTAAAACCTACTTTCTATATCATACACGTTCATATATTTCGTACTACCTTGAAAACGAGCCCCTGTTTTCTCTAAATGAGTAATTTGCTTTGTATGTTCTTGAGTAATTCTCTCTCCATACATGATCAATGGAATTCCAGGTGGATACGGAATCACCATTTCTGCAGCTATCATACCAACGGCTTCTTCTATAGATACTAACTTCGTTTCGTATCTCTCTAATTGTTTATACGTATACGGTAAAGGGGAAATCTCACCTTTATAAGTATAACGAATTGATGCTGTCTTGTCTTTTACCTTATATTGCTGCATAGCTAATCGAATGATCTCTATAGCTTTCATATACCCCTCATTTACTTGTAACGGTAATATAAGTAGGACGTTATATGGATCTGCCATTTCCGTATATATACCGACTTTTTCAAATACAGACTGTAATTCATACCCCGATAACTGACAGCGAGTTTGCACCGTAACTTTTAATTCATCTTGCGATGGATATTGCAAAATGGCTATTTGTGGGATAGATCGCAATCCTTCTTTAAATCGGCGTAAAAACTCAACGATTTCATCATGACCCTCTTCCTTTATAACTGCTATTGCAAAACGTGCTATATCAAGAGAAGCCATAATTGGATACGATGGGCTACTAGATTGTAGCATACTTAAATAGGAGGAAACTTTTTCTTCGCTCACCAAACGGCTATTTATATGTAAATAAGATCCCATTGTCATCGCAGGTAATGTTTTATGTGCGGAATGAACCACAATATCCGCACCATAAACTAATGCTGACTTCGGGAAGGGGTCCCCTATACAAAAATGCGCCCCATGGGCTTCATCTACTAGAACAGGAATTTTATGTGCATGTGCGTAAGCGATACTTGCCTCTAAATCAATGCCCATACCATAGTAATTAGGATGTGTTAAAATAAGTGCTTTTGCATTTGGATACTTTGTAATTGCCTCCTTAATAACTTCATCACGAACACCTACTGGTACGTTATGTACTTCATCAATCCATGGATTTAAAAAGACCGGATTCGCCCCTGCTAATTTCAAACCATTAATGATCGATTTATGACAATTTCTTTGTACGAGGACAATATCATGTTCGCCGCAGCAAGATAAAATCATTGCTAAATTTCCAACTGTGGAGCCATTAATTAAAAAATAACTTTTGTGCACGCCGTATACTTCAGCTAATAATTGCTGTGCTTCATCTATACATTCAAACGGGCTATGTAAATCATCTAATCCTGTTAACTCTGTTACATCAATTGATAATATGTCCTTAAACCCCCCTGAAGCTTTCTGAGGGAAGTTTAAACCATTCTTATGACCCGGAACATGAAAAGATAGTAGTCGCCTTTCTTTAAATTCCATTAGCGCCTCATATAAAGGCATACGATTTTGATTCATATATATATCTTCCTTATTATTCATTGTGTATCTATTATACAGATATTAGGGCAAAAAAAATAATAGGCATAATGCCTATTTAAAAATATGATACTTCTAATTTTCGCAGTTGTTTTAAATAATGTATATACTTCGGGTCATTTGTCTCAGTATTCACCAGATTTCTTTCGCACTCGTAACATATTAAATTATTATATACATATATTCCTTCCCCTCTTTTTGTCTCACAAACGATGCAAATTTCACTTGGTAATTTCATAATCTTTCCTCCCTTTTTAAATAAACATATTATATACCTCTATTCCTTAACAAATTTCTGGAAAATATACATCAATTTCTTATATAATATGATTTATTCTTGGGCAACGTGTTTGTATTACTTATGTATTCCCTTTACTTCTTTCATGTACCGTTTAAAAACAAAAAAACACAAGTCAAAAGACTTGTGTTTTTATCTTGCTTGGCGACGTCCTA
>NZ_JBFPJH010000171.1:0-7115 GCF_040838255.1 Bacillus sp. C30
GATATATTTCAATTAGTTAGAATAAAAAGAAAATTAAAAGAAGGTGACACCATGTATAAAGAACCATTTCAACCAACTTATGAGTATGCGCTTGAATGTGATAAACATGATGAACTGAAAGATTTTCAATCTGAATTTTATAAAAAAGAAGGAACAATATATTTAGATGGTAACTCTTTAGGGTTGCTTTCAAAAAGAGCAGAGAAATCGTTACTCACCTTGCTAGATTCATGGAAAGAGTTTGGGATTGATGGATGGACTGAAGGTGAGCATCCATGGTTTTTCCTTTCGGAGAAATTGGGTGAATTGACAGCACCTCTTATTGGATCTTTACCGGAAGAAACGATTGTAACCGGTTCCACGACTGCGAATATACATCAAGTTATTGCGACGTTTTATGAGCCGAAAGGAATACGAACAAAAATTCTTGCGGATGAATTAACTTTTCCGTCAGATATTTATGCACTTCAGAGTCAAATTCGTTTAAAAGGCTTAGATCCAGATGAACATTTAGTACGAGTGAAAAGCCGAGATGGAAGAACACTTTCTGAAGATGATATTATTCATGCGATGACCGATGATATCGCTTTAATATTATTGCCTTCTGTACTATATAGAAGTGGACAAATTCTTGATATGAAGCGATTAACAGCTGAAGCTCATAAACGTGGTATTCATATCGGTTTTGATTTATGTCATTCAATCGGCTCCATTCCGCATCATTTTAAAGAGTGGGATGTAGATTTCGCTGTATGGTGTAATTATAAATATTTAAATGCAGGTCCTGGTGGTGTTGCAGGCCTTTATGTAAATAATAAACACTTTAATAGACTCCCAGGATTATCTGGTTGGTTTAGTTCTAGAAAAGATAAGCAATTTGATATGGAGCATTCATTAACTGCGGCTGACCATGCTGGAGCTTATCAAATAGGGACACCTCACGTATTAAGTACTGCACCATTAATCGGTTCTCTTGAAATTTTTAAAGAAGCTGGTATTGAAAAGTTACGTGAAAAATCATTACATATTACGAGATATATGCTTGATTTAATTGAACATGAATTAAAAGGCTTTGAATTTACAATTGGACATCCATTAGAGGATGAAAAACGAGGCGGGCATATTTATTTAGAACATGCTGAGGCGGCGCGTATTTGTAAAGCGTTAAAAGCAAATGGGGTTATTCCAGACTTTAGAGCTCCAAATGGAGTTAGACTTGCGCCTGTTGCTTTATACAATACGTATGAGGAGGTATGGAACTCTGTGCAAATTTTAAAGAAAATTATGAAAAATGAAGAATATAAAAACTTTGAAAATAAGCGAGAGGTTGTGGCGTAAGCATGAAAACATCGCAGTGGATTGATATTTCACAACCGCTAAATAATGATATCGCGACATGGCCAGGGGATACACCGTTCTCGTATGAAGTTTCATGGTCAAAAGAAAACAGTGGTTCAGTAAATGTCGGAAAGTTAACGATGAGTATCCATACAGGTACTCATATTGATGCACCTTTTCATTTTGATAATGACGGTAAGAAGGTGTTGGATTTAGATATTCAAGTTTATGTTGGCCCAGCGCGAATCATTGACGTTTCTAATCTTGAAAGCATCGGGAAAAAGGAATTAGAAAACTTTCATTTAGAAGGTGTAGAACGATTGTTATTACGTACATCTTCACATGGTAAAGCAAATGAATTCCCAGATGTAATCCCGCATTTACGCGCAGATATTGCAGCCTTTCTTTCTGAAAAGGGAATTCGTTTAATCGGGGTGGACGTACCATCTGTTGATCCTTTAGATGATAAAGAACTAGCAGCACATCATCAATTATTTAAACATGGAATTCACATTTTAGAAAATGTCGTACTCGATCACGTAGTAGACGGCGATTACGAACTTATTGCATTACCACTTGCATTAACAGATGCGGATGGGAGTCCAGTTCGAGCTGTTATTAGACCAATATAAGTAGAAATGAACACAAAGGGGCGTTTGGCTAATATGAAAGAAAATGAAAAGGTAATTATGGAAAAAGGGATTCATACGGATTTTAAGGAGAATATGACGTATGGAGAGTATTTACAGCTAGATAGCTTATTATCTAGTCAACAAAGATTATCAGATCATCATGATGAAATGTTATTTATCGTTATCCACCAAGCGAGTGAGCTTTGGATGAAACTAATTTTACATGAATTGAATGCTGCAATTGAATCTATTAAACAAGATAAATTACCACCAGCTTTTAAAATGTTAGCACGTGTATCAAAAATTCAGTCGCAAATTATTCAATCTTGGGATATTCTTGCGACATTAACACCATCAGAATATATTGAGTTTCGTGATTCACTTGGTCAGGCTTCAGGTTTTCAATCGTATCAATATCGAATGATTGAATATGCACTTGGTTATAAAACACCACATGCATTAAAGATTTATGAAAAGGACCCAGAATTACATGCTCGTCTTCATAAAGCACTTCATACACCAAGTTTGTATGATGTGGCGATACAAGCGCTTGTTAAAGAAGGATTCCCAATTCATAAAGATGTGTTAAATCGTGATATTACGCAGCCTTACGAAGAGGATGCAACTGTAGAAGCGGCTTGGATAGAAGTATATGCGGACGTGCAGAAATATTGGGATTTATATCAGCTTGCAGAGAAATTAATCGATATTGAAGACTGGCTACAACAATGGCGTTTCCGTCATATGAAAACGGTAGAACGAATTATTGGTCATAAAATGGGAACAGGTGGCTCTTCTGGCGTATCTTATTTAAAGCGAGTGCTTGATCAATGCTTCTTCCCAGAGCTTTGGAACGTTCGAACGAAATTATAAAAATAAACTTGTCAGCTATTAAATGCTGGCAAGTTTATTTTTTGTTTTAATAACAAATATGATTTAATAGAGAGAACGAAATGAATAACAAATATTACATAACCATTTAGATGGAGGAAGATTTCTTGAATTTCGAGCAATTACAAAATAAATTTGAAAAGAAAAAGGTTAATACATTTCTTGTTTATCAAAAGGGGGAATTAACGACTGAGTACTATAAAACGATAGACTGTGCAAATGACTTATTTAAAATTAATTCGATTACAAAAAGTATCGTATCTATATTAATTGGTATCGCAATTGATAAAGGATTTATAAATAATATACATACACCAATCACAACATGGATTCCAAATGTGCCGGAGGAAAAGAGGGAATTAACGCTGTATCATTTATTAACGATGACAACAGGAGAAAATTGGAAAGAGTTCGGAAATGGGGTTGTTTTCCCGAATGATTTTGTGGAATCAGACAATTGGGTGCAATACATTTTAGAAAAGCCGTTCATTGAAGAAATAGGTACGAAAATGAATTATAATTCAGGTTCTTCTCATTTACTTAGTTACATCATTCAAGAAGCAACTGGAATGTCGACGGAGCAGTTCGCGAAAAAGTATTTATTTGAGCCGTTAAACATTACGGAGTATGAGTGGCAACAAGACCCGCAAGGTATATATGTTGGCGGATTCGGTATGAAAATGAAATCTATAGATTTATTAAAGTTAGGAAAAGTATGTTTGAACAATGGATATTGGAAGGGAAATGATATTGTATCATCGAAATGGTTAGAAGAATCAGGTGAGGCTCTATTTGAAACGTATGAACATGTCGGAGCATATGGATATCACTGGTGGGTATTAAATAATGAAAGATTTCACATACCGTATTGTATGTATTTTGCTATGGGATACGGAGGGCAATACATTATTATCATTCCGCAGTTAGAGCTCGTAGCTGTAATTAGTAGCCACATGCCAAAACGTGGCCTCGTACCATTAAAGTTATTTATAGAGCATATAAAAGAGAATTCCAATCATAAATAAGTAGAGAAATGAGGTGTTTTATGAGAAGTGCAAAAATGATAGCGATTTATAGACTGTTATTAAGTCTTCTAGCGTTTAGTGCACTTATTACTCAATTTGTTACAAGGGCACAAGTGAAACCGTTCAATCCAGTTAACTTTTTTAGTTTCTTCACAATTGAAAGTAATATTTTAGTTGCGGTAATTCTACTATTTAGTAGTTTGGGGACAGCCCTATTTGGACGTTCCGAGCAATTTGGAGTTCTTCGCGGTGCAGCTACAGTATACATACTGACAACAGGACTTATTTATTTTTTGTTATTAAGGGGATTAGAAGAGTCACTTCAAACAGCGATACCATGGGTAAATACTGTACTTCATTACATCATGCCATTAGCGATGATTTTAGATTGGGTTATAAATCCACCTACGAAGACCATTACATGGAAACAGGCTGCGAGTTGGCTTGTTTTCCCGCTTTTATATGTTGTCTATAGCTTAATACGCGGGCCATTCGTGAATTGGTACCCATATCCGTTTTTAGATCCGAGAATAGGTGGATATGGGAGAGTATTTTTATATAGTATAGGGATATCTGTTGTTATTGGAGCTATTTGCGGATTAGTAAAAATGTTAGGGAATCGATCTTTGCATATAAAAAATAATCCTCCTTATTAAGGAAGAAGTACATAAAGAAACCTCTGTCTGTATGTAAAGACGGAGGTTTTTTTGTTTTACCGACTTGTCTTCTGAAAGGACATCTTTAAAAATTCCTCTGTTTTCGTATCAAACTCTACATCCACAAAAACACCATACTCTTTTCCACCCTCACGTAGCCATAATTTAAACTTTTCAACTGTTATTTGAACAGTTTTTGGTTGTCTACCTATATGAAGGTAATCGATAATCTCAGCTTTCGGATATTGTTCTTTCGTTTTTTCAACGGCTAGTTTACCCCATTTTGCATATGGCGGCTGTGCGTGAACAATAGATGGGTCGGTATATATATTTGAACATGTTGTTATTAAAAAAAATATAAATGCTGTACGTACGAAGAATCGCTTCATAATAAGCTCCTTTTATTCTTTTTGTATATTGTTTACATATTTCTTCAAGCATATAAGTTTGGATTTTTTTGTCTTCTTTACATAAAAGCGAGGGTTTTACAAAACATAACCATGAAATCATTTCCGTAATTAAGGAGGGAAATACATGCGTCAAAAAGCTGTTTTTAAAATAGCGATTTTGCTTGTCTTTATCGGGCTATCTTTAATGGTAAGTAGTATACAGACCAAAAATGTGGAAGCCTTTTCTAATCAAGTGATTCAAAGAGGGGCATCTGGAGAAGATGTCATTGAACTGCAAACTCGTTTGAAATATAACGGATTTTATACGGGGAAAGTTGATGGTGTTTTCGGATGGGGTACATATTGGGCACTTCGAAACTTTCAGCAAAAATTCGGATTGCCAGTTGATGGTTTAGCGGGTGCTAAAACGAAGCAAATGCTTGTAAAGGCAACGAAGTATGATAAGTCGACCGCTAATAAAGATACTACAACTAATAAAGGGAACAGTGGTGGAGGTAAACAGGAAAATAAGCCGCCAAAAAGTACAGGGACAAATGTTCCAAACGGTTATTCTCAAAATGACATTCAGTTAATGGCAAACGCTGTATACGGAGAATCCCGTGGTGAGCCGTATTTAGGACAAGTTGCAGTAGCTGCGGTTATTTTAAACCGTGTCACAAGTGCATCATTTCCAAATACTGTTTCAGGAGTAATCTTTGAGCCGAGAGCATTTACAGCAGTAGCAGATGGACAAATATATTTAACGCCAAATGAAAATGCGAAAAAAGCCGTATTAGATGCGATCAACGGATGGGACCCAACTGGGAATGCATTATATTATTTCAACCCAGATACTGCGACAAGTAAATGGATTTGGACTCGTCCACAAATTAAAAAAATTGGTAAGCATATTTTCTGTAAATAGAGCGGAGGTGGAAACATGTTACGAGGTATTATCATCGTATTGTTAACAGTAGGTGTAGTTGGAACAGGGTATTGGGGCTATAAAGAGCATCAAGAGAAAAATGCAGTATTAATTCGAGCGGAAAATAGTTATCAGCGTGCGTTTCATGATTTAGCATATGAAGTTGATTTATTACACGATAAAATTGGAACAACACTGGCGATGAATTCACGTTCCTCATTATCGCCAGCTTTAGTAGATGTATGGCGTTTAACATCAGAGGCTCGTTCTGATGTAGGACAATTACCTTTAACATTAATGCCATTTAATAAAACGGAAGAGTTCCTTGCGAATATCGGTGATTTTAGTTATCGTGCAGCGGTTCGTGATTTAGAAAAAGATCCGTTAAATGATCAAGAATATAAAACGTTACAAGGTTTATATTCAAATGCAGCAAATATACAAGATGAACTGAGAAAAGTGCAGCATCTTGTATTGAAAAATAATCTTCGCTGGATGGATGTAGAAATAGCTCTTGCGTCAAACCAAGATCCAGCAGATAACACAATTATCGATGGATTAAAGACGGTAGAAAAGAATGTAACATCATACTCGTCCACAAACTTTGGACCGACTTTTACAAGTGCACAAAAGAATAAAAAAGGCGGATTTGAAGCAAAAGGAAAGGCGATTTCGAAAGCGGAAGCGGAAAAAATCGCGAAATCATTTTTAAACTTAAAAGGGAATGAAAAAGTAGAAGTTGAGAAAAGTGGAAAAGGTGCAAAAGAATCATTCTACAGTGTGAAAATTCAAGATCCAGCAACGAACAATGAGTATTATATGGATATTACCGGAAAAGGTGGATATCCAATTTGGGTAATGAACAACCGAGAAATTAAAGAGCAAAAAATCAGTTTAAATGATGCAGGAAGTAAAGGATTAACATTTTTAAAGGATCACAAGTTTACAAATATGGAGCTGTTTGATAGTTCTCAATATGATAATATCGGTGTGTTTACGTACGTTGTAAATGAAAATGGAGTGCGTATTTATCCAGAAGCAATCCAAATGAAAATTGCCTTAGATGATGGGTCGATTGTTGGTTTTTCCGCAAAGGAATATTTAGCATCACATCAAAAACGAACGATTCCGAGTGCGAAGCTAACCGCTGCTGAGGCGAGAAAGAAAATTAACCCCGATGTAAAAGTTATGGAAGAACGTAAAGCTGTAGTAGTAAATGACTTGCATAATGAAGTACTTTGTTATGAATATATTGGTAC